>CAZGMV010000007.1:0-14098 GCA_964526875.1 Candidatus Woesearchaeota archaeon
TGTAGTTAAAGACCTAAAAATAGAAATAAAAAGAACTAAATTACCGAGGAAAAAAAGAATTTTATTTTTAAATAAGGAAAAAATTCCGGAGTTTTTGTTTAATTTTCATTGATTCTTCTTGTTAAAATATTTAAAATTACAAAAGATTTTAGAGCATCCAAATCATTTTTGAACTTGAGAAATAGAACATCATTGAAACTTGATGATACTATTTTTATAATGTTATAATCTAAATTAGGAGTAAAACTTAATAAATCATTGAGCTTTATTTCGTATTTTTTCATGTTTCCTAAAAATAAAATTCTTTTGTTTGATATGTAAAGATCTCCTTCGTCAACTTTTTCAAGTTCTTCAACTTTCTTTTTTTCTTTTCCTCCCCCTCCTACAATAACTGTCTGTCCAAATATTCTTACTGGTGTTCCTACAACACCTCCATAATCTATCTCTTTTTCAACACTTTTAATTAAATAAGAAAAACTGCCAAAGTAAAATTTTTCATTTTTTTCCTTTTTTATATTTACATTTATTTCTTCAAGTTTTATTTCAAAATTATCTGGATTTTTTAAGTTGTTCTCTAATTCTTTAAGTTCTTCTATAATTTTATTTTCAAGCTTTTTAATTTTTTCTTCTACTTTACTAAAATCAGTATTTTGCCTAAAACCCCAAATAGTAACAGGTAAAAAAATTAATAAAGTTATTATAGAACTTTTTGGATCTTCTGTAAAGTTTCCAATACTTGCTAGAACAAATAAAGAACCTACTATTCTAGCAGCCCAAATAGTAAATTTTTTATCTTCTATTTCTTTTTTCTTTTTATTTAATTCTTCTAATTTAGAATTTAAATACTGAAGTTCTTCAATAAATTCATTTAAGGTTTTAACCATTTTTTCACCTTTTGTTATTTTTTACAATATTTTTTTCTAAATTCTTCATCACTCATAAATAAAACTTTTATAGCATCAATACCTGCATATATCCATGGAATAAACGTCCACCAAAATATCAGATATTTTATGCCTTCTGTTGTTCTTCCTAAATAAAACTTATGTAATCCAAATAATCCAAACCATCCAGCCAAAAAAGCATATACATACCTGTTACAACCCATTATTATCACCTTTTTAATTCAATAATTCCCACTTTTCTTTAAATTCTTCAATATCTTCTAATTTAACCCAAAAGCTTTCTTTACTTTCTTTATTTTTCTGTTTAACGACTTTCTCTAATAATTTTTCAATAGGAACAATGTAAATCTCTGGATTTTCTAGACCTACTACAACAAAAACAAAATCAGCTTTTAATTTTTCTTTTGGATTTTTACTTCCAAAAGGTACAGCATTTTTCTGGCTTAAAGTTTTTACTTCAATTAAGAAAACCTTGTTTTTATCCTTTACAGCAACTAAATCGTAACCTTCGGTGTTCCTAGAAGTTAAAAAAACATAAAAACCTCTCTTAGACAATTCATAAGCTGAATAAAATAAACCTACATTTCCTACTAAAACTTTAGAAAGGTTTTGATTTTTGCTTGTTTTACCCATCAAATATTCTCAACACCTCATATTCAGAAAATATTCTCAACACCGAATAAACAAATATAAATAGATTTTAAATATTAATAAATTTAAACTTTTATTGCTGTCAATTTTAAATGATCAAATGTTGTTAGATTGAAATTTTACTTATTTTCTTTCTTTAACCAAATATTCACATATAATCTTATACATTTTGTCATAGTAATTATTTCCTTCACAATTTCCACTTTTTATTGCACATAAATATCCTAAATATTCATTACTTCCTACATTATAAAAAAAACTACAATTAACTTTACCATAATACTTCTTAAACAGTTCACAATCTGTTATTAATATAGGATCTTTTAATTCATTACAGCTTTTGTTATTTAAGATTACATCAAAGAAATAGCATTCTCTTTTGTCTGGAGAATATTCACATAAAAACCTATGATTGAAATATTTTTTTAGACAGTATCTTTCTTGTTCTATTGAGTAATTTTCAAAATAACTACATATGCTACCATTTAAAGTTCCCAATCTTGCTAAAGTATGTAAATACTTTGTATTATTTGAATATTCTTCAATAAATTTAATTATTTTACTCCAATTTTTCTTTTCTAATGTTTCGTTTATTATGTTCAAGAATTTATTATAGTTCTTATCAGGAATAGCTAATATTTCGAAACATTTTTTTATTTCTTTTTCACTTTCTAAATTTGAACAGCTTAAATTAAAGTTTTTAAAACAAAAATAGGATGCTGGATTTTCTAATTTTAAACAATAACTACTTGTTATTTTTGGTTGTTCTTTATTTAGGTTGTTAATCAAATTATAAATTTCTATATTTGATTTAATGAAGTCTGTTTTTTCATATTCAAAATAAGTAGCACAAATTGTTGAAACTATTGGATCTATACAATCCTTTTTTTCAAGTTTATGTTCTTTCATCAAATAAAATACTTTACAAACTTTTTTTACGTCTTCTAAGTTTTCGATATAAAACTTTCTTTCATTTACTGTTAAATTATTCTCTAAACTATCACAAAAACTTTTATTTGCGTTTTTATAAAGGTAAGCAGTTATTAACAAGTTAGTATTTGCACATTTATTGTTAACAATACATTCTATTAACTGATAGGAAGTATAATTACTTAAATTTAAATACTTTGCCTTTAAAACTGCTTTTGGATCATAAATGTAAGGTAGTTGAAAATAAACTTTTTCTATTTTTTGCTTCTTTTCAATATTTTCACTTTTTAAAAAACTTTTCCAAATAAAAAATGTAATTAAAACAATAACTGCAAAAAACAATAGAAAAATAGAAATCTTTTTAACTAAAGTTCTTCTTTTATATTCTTCTTTAGAAATCATTTTTCAGTTATTTTCAAAAAATTTAAAAATGTTACTTTTTTTAAGTTAATAAATTCATTTAAGAAAACTAGTTAATTAAAAAGTTAAGTGAGTAATTCCAATGACTTAAAAAAAGAAGTTTTAGAAAAATTAAAAAAAGAAGATCCTAAATTAGCAGAGTTATTTGAAATAGAATTAATCCAAAAAAGAGAATTTGATAACAAACAATTAGAAGATGCTTTAAGCGATTTGGAAAAATATGATTATAAGTTTGCTAAAGTATTTGGAAAAGGATTATTTTGGTTCTATAATTTTGAATACAAAAACCCTAACTTTAAAATAAAAGATTTGTTCGAGACTTTAATATTTTCTTTTTTAAAAGATGAAATGGAAATGAAAGGGAAAGCTTTAACTCAAGATTTACAAATAATGTTAGCAGCTGCCGATGTTTTTGCTGCTTTTAATCAAAGAGCTCAAAAAATATTTTTCGAAACAGCAATGAGTTATTCACAACAAATAATTCAACATATCAAATATTTATCAGAACTAATTAAAGAAATTGAAATTTGGGAAAGAATAAATAGGCTTTATGAATTATTCAAAAAAAATAAGGATTGTGATGCATTGTCAGAAATAAAATCTTATTGGCTTAATAACAAAAATCCTCAATTATTCCAATATAAACAATATGGTTTTCACGGACTAGTAGATTCTTTTCATATGTGTTGGGAAAGGGATGTTGCAGAGTTTTTGTTGTCTGATAATATTAAAGAAAGACAAAGAGCTATTGATTGGATAACTGCAAAATTATGGTATAGAGCTGCTAAAGATTATGCTATTTTAAAAGGTAATAAAGTATTGGAAGATATGGCAAAAGAATTAGAAGAGCTTTTAGAAATAGAAAAAAATAACGAAAAGGAAAAAGGAGGAAAAAATGAGAAAATTAAAAAACTAGAAGAAAAATTAAATGAAATAAAAGAAAAAATAAAGCTAATTGAAAAAACGTTGGAAAAAGAGGGAAAATCTGGTTTTAACTATTTTGCAAGCACTAATATTTTAGTTCAAACTCTTAGACAATTTTATGATTGGTTTTATACAAATTATAAAGTAATTAAAATGAGTTATTTAGCTTATAGAAGTTTAATTAGAATGAATTTATTTAACTTATATCAATATGTAAAAGCTGCTCGTTGGAATTTAAAGATGTATGAGTTGTCTAGAATAAAAGAAGGCCTTAATCCTTTTAATTTTGAATTTTATGACAATTCCATTTTTAAATTCACTTACTTAGCTGACAAAGATTTCAATGATGATTTTAAATTTGTTTTATTTATGGACGTAGAAATAAGTGGTAACGTTGCATTAGATCAAAGACAAAATTTAATTTTAGGAGGAAACTTTAAAATAAAACTTTATTATTCTTTATTGACAGAAGAAGAGTTAAATTTACTAAAAAGCTTGGAACTTAGTAAAGAGTTAGAAGAATTAGGATTAATAGAAAAGGAATTTTTAGATAATTTTTTAGAGGAAGTTAGAAGATTTGTAGTTGGCGATTATTTTTATAAGTTAGAGGAGTTTTATAAAAGTAAAAAATATAAAAAAGAAGATTTAATTAATCTATTAGAGCAAAAAGATAAAGTTTTGGCAGAAAAAGTTAAGAAAGTAATTGAAGAATCAGAAGAAAAAAAAGAAGATAAAAAAGAAAAAGAAGAAGAAAAAGGAGTTATTGAAATATTAAAAGAAATTATTGTTTATATAACCCTATTATTTACAGAACCAAAAAAGCTTTTTGAATTTTTATTTAGTAATGATAAAAAAGAAGAAAATGAAAAAGAACAAAATGAAAAGAAAGATTTAGAAAAAGAAAGAGAAAAGTTAATAGATAAAGGTGTATTTAGTAAAATGAACGAGGAAGTTAAAAATTTAATATTGAAATCTGAAACTAAACTAAAAGAATGTTTCAAAGTAAAAGAATACTTCATATTTGAAAAATGGAGAGATCTTTAAAAAAAACACAAATAGCACTCTTTAGTTTAGTTACCTTAATTTTTATGTTTGGGATAGTTTTATTTTCTACTATTAAACAAAAGGATTTTATAGAAAACTACAAATTTGGAACTGAAGAGAAGATTAAAGAGCTTTTTTGGGATTATTTAAATAATAACTACCAATACGCAAAAAAAGAGGAAATTTTGGATCATTTGTTTTACAATTCATTCAGCTTTTTTAATTTAACCAACAATTCTTTTTTTTCAAAAAAATTGTTAAGAACAGTTAATATTTACAATTACACGTTAGAAATAAAAGAATATTATCCTAAATATGGGTATTTTGAAAGAAAATTAGAGGAAACTGGGTTAGACTTTTATTCAGGTAAGAAATTAGCTATTTGCTTAGGAAATGTTCCTAAGAATGAGAAATGTGATGTTGTCTTTAATGAAGATAAATATAAAGAAAACTACAGAGATTTTTTGAATTTGATATTTGATTCTTATATTAAAAAAAACAAAGATGAAAGTCTAAATTTAGTTTTTAAAAATGTAAAAGACAATTTTAAAAAAAATATCGAAAACTTTTTTAATTTTAGTAATTTTGAGGAAGGAAATTTTACTATTGTTAAAAAATTCTTAAATAATAATATAACTTTCCCAATCTCTAACAAATATTGGTGGATACTAAATAAAACTGCTGAAGAATTAAGTTTAAAAAATTATGAAAGCTACTTTGAAAAGATTTTTCCAAATAAATGGTTTTATGTTTTTGAAAAAGATTATTTAATAATATGTAGGGAATCTTACAATATAAACATAAAGGAATTTTTTAATTTTTACAATTGGAAAAGAGATAATTTAAAAACAATAGATTGTTTGGCTTTTAAAATTAAAGATAAAGAAGGACTTAGAGAATTTTTAGAAAATGAGGAAGTAAGGCTTTTCTTAATAAGAAAAGATTATAATTTGGAACAATATGCTAATTTGAATTTGTTCTACTTACTGTCTTCTAATGCTGAAAAAGAAATTAATAAAAAAGAAGAAGGCCAAAGTGTTAATTATTTTTTAGATTTTAATGAACTATTGAACTGGTTCAAAAGTATTAAAAAAGATTTTGATAAAAACAAATACCTAAAATTCAATTTATCAAAAAAAGAAATTCCTGATTTTATAAAACAATTTGGGAAATATAAGACTTTTTCAATAGGGAAAAATGAATTAATTCTTTTATCTGACAAAATAGCTCTTACAAACATTTATAGTAAGAATAAAGAAAATTATGAATTAACTATTAAAGTCAAAGACGGGTGTTCTTTTTTGCCTTTCTCTAGCTTTTTTTATGTGGAAGATGAAGAAGGTTTTAAAAACTTAATTGGAAAAGATGAAGATCTGTTATTGCAAAGCTTTGAAAAGCTTAATAGTATTGGAGATTACTATTTTTACCATGTTATAGATTTAAAAACAGGAAAAGAGTATTGTATTTTAAGCGAAGAAGACTCCCTTTTAGACTAACTAGATTTAGAAGTTTATTTTACTTTTATTTTTGCTTCATTAGCTATATCTATTGCTCTAGCAATGCTTTAGAAAAAACTTTATAAATGTTTTTTCACTTTTTTTAAATGGCTAAATTAAAAAGAGCAAAATGTTGGAGGTATTTAGAAAGACCTTACACTAGAATTTCAAGATATAAAGAAAAAAATTATGTAAGGGGTGCTCCTGTTTGTATTATTCCGAAATTTGAATTAGGTAACTTAAAGGAAGAAGAAGCAAAAGTAAAAGTCCATTTAGCTGTTGATAGGGATATTCAAGTAAGACAAAATGCTTTAGAAGCAGTAAGGCAACAAGTATTAAGAGTATTAAACGAAAAAATTGGAAATTTAAACTATAAACTTATTGTTAGGGCATATCCACACCACATCTTAAGAGAAAACAAGCTAGCAGGTACAAACAAAGCAGAAAGATTACAAACAGGAATGCAATTATCATTTGGAAGCCCAGTAGGTAGGGCTGTTCAAGCTAAAAAGGGAAAAGTTCTAATAACAGTTTTATTAAAAGACGAAAATAAAATTGAATTAGTTAAACAAGCTTTTGAGAGCTCAGCTCCAAAATTACCATGTGGAATAGAAACAAAAATAGAGAAAATAAGTGCTTAAATACAAGATTTTTAAAAGAAATTGGGGAAGTAAAGGAATTTTATTTTTCTTTTTTAGATTTTGTTTTTAGAGTAGAGAAATCTAGCTTAAGAAATAAAACTTTTTTAATAAAAAAAGTTAAAGATGCTAATTCGATTACTAAAAAAACTTATGAGCAGTTGTTAATCACAAGTAAAATCACAAATTCTTTCCCTTTAATTATTGCTGAACAATATAATCAAAAAAACAATTTAGAAGAAGGTGTTTTATATAAATTTAGGGATATTTATGTAATGAATGAAAAAACTTTTCAAGACTTTTTAGAAGAAGGGAAAGTCTATTTAGTTAAGAAAAAAAATAGAGTTAAACTAATTAGAAAAAAAGAGGAAAAAGATTTATTTAAATTGAATGATGAAGAATTATTTGAAATTATTGATGAAGTAGGCTTTAACCCGTTTAATGAAGACTTTTTTAAGAAATTAGATTTAATTTTTCAGGAAATGACAAAAAAAAAGTTGAAAAGTAATTTGTTTTTTGATCACTTAATTGAGATAGGTAAACCTTTTAATTCTTATGAGTTAGAAAAAGAAGTTTTTATTAAAGAAGTAGCAAAGTTTGATAGACAAAAAGAAGAAAAAATAATAGAATTTTTTAATTTTTTTGAAGAAAAAGCTGTTTATTTTGTTAAAAAATTTAAAAACCCTGTTGAAAAAGAAAATCTAATCATAGTTCCAAAAAATTTGCCAAAACACGAATTTAAAAGAATTTTTGAAGAGTTCTTATTTGATTAACGTTTTAATTTTTTTAAATCAATGATTTTTCCCCTTTCTCCTAGGTTAATTACCAAAGTTTCTCCTATTTTATAGCTTATCCCTTCTCCTTCATGAATGTGGCCATGTAAATGCAATAAAGGTTTATATTTTTTAATGAAGAATCGCCAAGCTTTACTTCCTGGGAATGGAAAAATTTTGTCTATAAATTCTTCTGGATGAATATGGGAAATAGTAATTAATTTTTTGTTTTTTAAATGTTTATGTGCTTTATTAAAAACATTTTCTAAAATTTTAAAAGCTTCTTCTTCCGAATAAATAGTAGTGGTTGGAAATATGTTGTTAGCTGAAAAACCAATAAATAAATAATCTTTTAAAACAAAAAAATCCCCCTCTAAAAAAATTAGTTCATTTCCAAAATTTTTTTCAATATATTTTTTTATTAATTTAGGTTCTTCATGATTTCCAGGAATAATAATCAATCTTTTAACACCATTATCTAAAAAAGGACTAAAAATATCTTTTATCTTTCCAAAATAAGTTAAATCTCCTGCAATAATCACTGTTTTTATGTTTTTTTCATTACATAAAGAAGCTATTTTTTTAGCTTGGTAAATATTTCCATGAATATCTGAAAAAGCTAAAATTTTCACTTTCTTAAAAGCTTAATAAATTTTTTAAATTTTTTTAAAAATGGAAAATTTTAAATTTAAAAGGTATTTAATTGGAATTTCTTATGATGGAAAAAGATTTTATGGTTTTCAAGAGCAAAAAGGACATGGTGTTAAAACTGTTGAAGGTGTTTTGAAAGAATACTTAAAACCTTATTTATTTGAAAAACCTTCTTGGATTAACTTATCAAGAACTGACAAAGGAGTTAGTGCTAGGATAAATTACATAACTGCTAACTTTAAAGAAGAAATTACTAAAAGTTTAGTTGAAAGGTTAAATGAAAAACTAAAGAAAGAAGGAATTGAAATAGTTCATTTTGAAAGAGTACCAATTAATTTTACTTTAAGAGGAATGGCTAAGTTTAAGGAATATAGATATTTTTTACCAAAAAAAGGGGAAATTTGGGTTTTTGATGGGGAGAAAAATGTCAGAAAAGAGTTTAATGAGTTAAATATTGATTTAAGTAAGTTTAAAGAACTAAAAGAATTGTTTATTGGAGAAAAAAATGTAATTAACTTTTCAAAATTTGATTCAAGCAAAAACTACCAATACAAAACAAATTTTATTGGCTTAGAACTAATAGACGATAAAGAAAATAACCAACTAATTTTTGTTGTTAAAGGAGATAAATTCTATTGGGAGGAAGTTAGAAGGTTAATTAATGTTTTTATTTCTTATATGTCTGGTTTCTTAAGCAAAAATACGTTATTAGAAATGTTTAAAGAAAAAAAGGAGAAAAAACCAAAAGCTTATCCACCAGAATATTTAGTTTTGTGGGATATTAAATTTGATATTTAAAAAACAACTTTTTGTTAAAAAATTATAAACTTAATGTTTAAATTAAAAAATGATCTTAGATAAGTTAGAAAAGGAAGGTTTAAGTTTACAAGACTATAAAAAATTGGGCAAATTAGCTAATAAAGCTTTAGATTTAGCAGAAAGGCTTATAAAAAATGGGAAAAGCGATTTAGAGATTGTTAAGGAGTTGGATTTCTTTTTTGAAGAGAATGGGGTTAAAAAAGCTTTTCCTGTTAATTTATCGGTTAATGAAATAGCTGCCCATTATACACCTTACGATAAAGAATATTTTTTTAAAAAAGAAGATTTAATTAAAGTAGACTTAGGAATTCATCTTAATGGTTTCATTGTTGATACTGCAAAAACTATTTATTTAGGAGAAGATAAACAAAAAAAACAACTTATTAAAGCAAGCGAAAAGGCTTTAGAAAATGTTGAAGAAGTAATTAAGAAAGGTATTAAAATTAAGGATATTGGAGAATTGATAGAAAAGACTATTGAATCTTTTTCTTTTAAACCAATTTACAATTTAGGAGGTCATTCTTTAGAACAATTTAATTTACATGCAGGGATTTTTATTCCAAATTATAACAATAAAAAAGAAATTGTTTTAAGTGAAGGTGTTTATGCAATAGAACCTTTCGCTACTAATGGTGTGGGGTTTGTTAAGGATTATTCTTTCTCAAATATTTTGATTTTAAGAGATTTAAAAGACCTTGGAAGAATCAGAATTCCTTTAACAATAAAAAGAATTTATTTTAAATTATTTGATGAATTTAAAACTCTTCCTTTTTCAATGCTAGATTTGGAAAAAATTGTAGGAAAAGAGAAGATCAATTTAGTTGTAAGCAATTTAGAAAGAATTGGTTTAATTTATAAATATCCACAATTAAAAGAAAAAGCTAATGGTTTAGTTTCTCAAAGAGAACATACTTTTTTGGTTTTAGAGGACAAAGTTGTGGTTTTAACAAAGGAAGATTAAGATTTTAATAAATACGGAAAAAACAGTAGACATTTTTAAATTTTTCTTCTTGTTTTTTGAATTGGTTAAAAGAGTTTTTAATTCAGTAAATGAATATGTAAATTATTGGAGAGAATTAATCTTAAAAGAAAGAAATTACGAAATTCAATCTTTTAAAGAGTTAATAGTAAAAACTAGTCTAAAAAAGAGGGAAAAAGAAGGGTTAGCAGTTTCCAATTTAAAACCAAAAAAAATTGTTGCTTATGGTAAAATATTATATAGATTTGGAAGAGAAAAAGAAATTGAAAGCGATATTAAAGTTGGAGATAGTGTTTTAATTTATCCTGTAGAATTTGAAAAAGATAAAAGCAGAGAAAACATAATTAGAAAAGGAATTTTAGGAAATATTGAAAGTAAAGGTTTAAAATTTTTTGATATTTCTTTACAAAAACCTTTACCAATAGATTGGACTAAAAGAAAGTTAGTTGTTCAATTATTTGTTTCTGAGATAACTTTCAAAAGAATGTTAAACACAATAGCTAAAATAAAAGAAGGAAAAAGCGTTTTCGATATAAACAAAATTCTAAGGTAAATTTTAGAAAATTAATGCTTCCTTTTCTTTATGCATTGGGTTGATTATTATGTAGAAAACAATCTATTGAAAAAAAGAAATAAAGAAGAATTTGGTGTTGAATCGGGAATAACTCCTAGCGGTTTTGTACATATTGGAAATTTTAGAGAGTTATTTACTACTTTTTTAATAGCTCATGCTTTGAAAGAAAAAGGAAAAAAAGTTAGATTAATTCACGTTTGGGATGATTATGATAGATTTAGGAAAGTGCCTAGGAATATTCCTGAAGAATTTAAAAAATATTTAGGAATGCCTGTTTCTGAAGTTCCAGATCCTTGGGGTTGTCATAAGAGTTATGCAGAACATTTTATCGATAAATTTGAAAAGGAAATTAAAGAAATAGGTATCGAAGTAGAATTTATTAAAGCTAGTGAAATGTATAAAAGTGGGAAATATGCTGAGAAAATAAGGATTGCTTTAAATAATACTGAAAAAATAAAGGAAATCTTAAACAAATATAGAAAAGAACCTTTAGATGATAATTGGTTGCCTATAATAGTTTATTGTCCCAAATGTAGAAAAGAAGGGGAAGCTTTTGATTGGGATGGAGAGAAAGTTAAGTTCAAATGTGGAAATTGTGGCTATGAAGGGTTTGAAAAACCTGAAAATGGAAATATAAAACTAAGATGGAGAGTTGACTGGCCAATGAGATGGAGTTATTTAAAAATAGACTTTGAACCAGGGGGAAAAGATCATTTAGCTGCCGGTAGTTCTTATGATACAGGTAAATTAATTAGTAAAGAAATCTTTAACTGGGAAGCTCCAGAGACTTTAATGTACGAATTTGTTAGAATAAAAGGGGAAAAAGGAAAAATGAGTGGTTCTAAAGGAAATGTAATTCTTTTAAGCGATTTGTTAGAAGTGTTGGAACCTGGGGTTATTAGATTTATTTATACAAGGACAAAACCTAATAAAGAAATTCATATTGATATGGGTTTAGGTTTGTTGAATCTTTATGACGAATTTGATAAAGCTGAAAGGATATATTTTGGAAAAGATGAAGGAAGAAATGAAGAAGAAACTGAAGAATTAAAAAGAAGTTATGAACTTTCAATGCCTGAATTACCTGAAAAATTACCATTACAAGTTCCTTTTAGGCATTTGGTTGTTCTGGTACAGCTTCCTGGAATGAATGAAGAAAAAATAATTAAAAAATTAAAGGAGCAAAACCATCTTCCTGAGAATGTTGATGAAAATGAATTAGAAAGGATTAAAATAAGAATTAAAAAAGCACAAAAGTGGGTTGAGAAATATGCTCCAGATATGGTTAAATTTAAGGTTTTAGAAGAATTGCCAAAAATTGAAGTTAATGAAGAAATTAAAGATGCTTTAAAAGAAATAGTCAATTATTTAGAAAAAAATGAGATAAGAACAAAAGAAGAAATTTTAAAATTTGAAGAATTTATTTATAATTCGGCTAAGAAAAGAAATATAAATTCAAAAGACTTTTTTAAAACAATTTATTTGTTATTTATTGGAAAAGAAAGAGGTCCTAGATTAGCTAATTTTTTAGCCTCTTTAGATAAAGATTTCACAATAAAAAGATTGAGATTAGAAGGATAATTTAAGTTTTTAAAATGTTTTTTTATTTGAGTTATTATGTTCAAATACATAGTTATTGAAGGAATTGATGGGGCTGGAAAAACGACTTTCATTAATCTTTTAAAAAAGGTTATTGAAAAAAGAAGTAAAAATCTAAAAGTTTTTATTGTAAAAGAACCTTTTAGTAAAAGTTTTATTAAAAACTATCTATCCATTAATTTCAATAATATAAAATTAAATGAAACGAAGAACGTTTTTGCCTTTGCTTTAGATAGGACTTTTGTCCATAATGAATTAATTAAATTAAAAAATTCTTTTGAAAATTTAATAGTTATTTCTGATAGATCTTTTATCTCATCAATGGCTTACCAATTTCATTTAGATTATGAGTGGATTTTTGAAGTTAACAAAAATTTTTTAATGCCTGATTTAGTTATTTATTTGGATGTTAATGTTGAAATTGCTTTAAAAAGGATTAAAGAAAGAGAAAAAGAAAATAAAAAAGAAAAAATTAAAAACTATGAAAGAAAAGATTTGTTGAAAAGAATTAGAGAAAGATACAAAAAAGTTTTGGAATTTTTAAAAGAAAAGAAGATTAAAGTGGAAGTTGTTAACTCAAACCTTAGTTTAAAAGAACTAGAAAATGAAATTGAAAGAATAGTTGATTTAATTTTATAAAGTTAGTTTATTTATCTTTTTATGAAAGATTTTAAGTATTATAAAGAGAGGGCTTTAAAAGAATATAAAGAAGCAAGGAAATTCAATTTAGTTGATAAAGAAATAATAGATCTTTTGGAGTTAATAAATAGCTTAGATAATTATTATACTACTTCCTCTTGTGCAGGAAGAGTTAGTATTGATTTAATAAAAGGGGAAAAGAAAATAAATCATTTATGGTTGTTTAAAACACATTCTTTATTTGATTTTGAATCCTTTAGAGAGGTTTTTAGGAAGATTGATGAAATAAAAGAAAAAGAATTTATTAAAGAAGCTTATTTAAAATTTGATAATTTCATTATTCATGTTGGTGCTAAAGATTTAGAGAATGCGGAGAAATTATTAAAAATAGCTAGAGATTTGGGTTTAAAGAGAAGTGGAATAATACAAATAACTCCTAGAGTTTTATTGGAAATTATGGGTTTAGACCACTTAGAATTCCCTATTATTTTAAACAATAAGTTCTTAATTGATTTAAATGAAAAAAGTTTAAAAGAACTTTATGAATTAATAATTAAAAAAATGGAGAAAAATTGGGAAAGAATGCTAAGATTTAAAGAAAAGGTTGAGAAAGAATTATCTAATACTCTTTTTTAAAACACGGTTTTCTACACAGTAAATACTTAAAATTTTATCAAACCATTCTTCTCTTTTCCACCTATTCTTTTCGTATTTCTCTTTTTCAATAGGGTTTATAATTTTAACATATCTTTTATAAAATTCTTCCTCTAATAACTTATCTGCTCCTTTTATAAATTTTGGCCAATTATTGCCTTGAAATTTAATTTTTACACTCAAATAATAAAAAAACACATTAATGGATTTTATTTTTTGAGAAATTTTATTTATTTCTGTTGTTATTTCTATATTTTCTTTTTCTATTCCATATATTTTAAACCCGTTTATTACTTTTTCTTCACTTTTTAAAGGAAAATTTCTTATATAAATTACTGAAAATTTTTTGGGATATATGTTTAAAATTGTTTCAGGTATAGAACCAAAATATTCATATATCCT
>CAZGMV010000008.1:0-11456 GCA_964526875.1 Candidatus Woesearchaeota archaeon
AGACAACGATTTCGCTATTCCTTGCGAAAAAGAAGGAATTATTCTAATCAATTCTATTGAGAAACTAAAAGAAGTTTTGAATAATCAATCTTCTTAAGCGGTGTCAACTGACGCGTCAGTTGAAAAGAAAGCCTATTAAATGAGCGAAGCGAAAACCCTTAGTAATGTATAAGTTAAACAAGTTAACTTGTTGGAATTAATAAGAAAATAAGCAATGGTAAATACTGTTTATTGAGGATAGAGTAAATTTAATATATTTTTTATTTTTATGATAATATAAACTAATAATAACAAACTTAAAGTTTTTTTAATTCTTCAACTAAATTATTTTTTTTATTCAATTGATGTTCTAAAATTTTAACTTTTTCTTCTAAAATTTTAATTTTTTTATTTAGAAGAGCCATTGTAACCCACATTTGAGCTAAATAAGGATTTTGTGCCTTTAAATATGCTTTCCTATGTCTTTTACTTTCTTTAATTAATTCGTTAATGTACATTTGTAAAAATGGTTCTAGTTCTTGTTTCCAATCATTCATAAATTTTAAATTAACAAATATTTATAAAACTTTTCTTGTTTAAGTAATAATAATAATAAAGTACTTCACAGTTTAAACTAATAATTATAAAACATTATGTTGTTTTAAATTGAAGTATAATTTATATAAAGGTGGTAAAATGTTAAGAGAAGAAGTTGTTGAAGAAGTAAGAAAAATATTTGAGTTAAATCTTTATGAAGCAAAAATATGGTTGGCTTTACTTAGTAAAGGGACAGCAACTGCTGGAGAACTTTCAGAAATGGCTAATGTTCCTAGATCAAGGACTTATGATATTTTAGAAGGTTTAGAAAAAAAAGGTTTTGTTATCTCAAAAATCAGTAAACCTATTAAATACATTGCAGTTCCTCCTTCTGAAGTGATTGAAAGAATTAAGAAAAAAATGATTAAAGATGCTGAGGAAAAAACAAGAAAAATGGAGTCTTTAAAAGGTTCTGAATTTATTAAAGAATTAGAGGCTATTTACAAACACAATGTTGAACAAATTGATCCTTCTGAAAAAATAGGGGCTTTAAAAGGGAGATTTAATTTATATAACCATTTAGATTTTATGATTAGAAGTGCTGAGGAAGAGATTATAATGTTAACAACTTCAAAAGGTTTTATTAGAAAAGTTGAAGTATTAAAGGAATCTTTAGAAAAAGCTGCTAAAAGAGGAGTTAAAATTAGAATTGCTGCTCCAATTAATGATGAGACTGAAGAATATTTAGATGAAGTTAAAAAAATTGCAGATGTAAGGCATATTGACCATATAAAAGCTAGATTTGTTATAGTTGATGGGCAAGAAATAATGTTTATGATTGTTGATGATGAAGAAGTTTTACCTAATTATGATACAGGAATATGGTTAAATAGTTCTTTCCTTGCAAATGCTATGAAGAGTTTATTTGATTATGTTTGGAAGGATTTAAAAGGAATTGACGAAATTGAGAAGGAAGAGAAAGCTAAGAAAAAGGTTAAAAGTAAAAAATAAATTATGAGGTTTTCTTTTTCTCAACTTTTTAAAGCAAAGGACTTAATAAAAGGGGGAAAAGTAAAAATTGAGAAAATTGTAAACCAAAAAATTTATTTTAAAGTTAAAGAATATGATGTTATTCTTGATTTAAAAAATAAAAAAGATTATTGTAGTTGTTTTTATTTTTCTTTATTCTCAAAAAATAAGAAGATTTGTTCTCATATTATCGCTTGCCATTTGCTTATTGAGGGTGACAAATGGCTTTTAAAGGAGTTAAAAAAGAGGAAG
Organism: Candidatus Woesearchaeota archaeon; assembly: GCA_964526875.1. Classification (GTDB taxonomy): domain Archaea; phylum Nanobdellota; class Nanobdellia; order CAZGMV01; family CAZGMV01; genus CAZGMV01. The sequence continues at coordinate 1,798 of CAZGMV010000008.1, forward strand.
GATGCTTTATGTAAAGAAGATAGCAGTAAAAATTTATAATTATTTTTTACTTATTAAATTATTTATGATTGACAAACTTCGTTCCGTTTTAAAAAACAATCCTAATTTCTTTGTATTAGATTGTGATTTGGATAATATGCTATCTATAAAACTCTTTTCTAAGCTTTTTGGAATTCAATCTTTTTGTAGCAATCCCAATTTCTTTATTATAGAGCTTTATGATATACTAAAAAACAAAGAACTTTTTCAACTTCTGTTTTCTCAAGAGAAAGGCAATTTAGTTTTATTGGATATACCACTGGATTGTTTTTATACACATTTTAAAAAGGAAAATTTCAACAACATAATTCTTTTTGATCACCACGATTTTCCTTTAAAAAAAGAATGGTCTTTTATTGGCAAATTAGATACTAAAGCAGAATCAACAGTTAGTTTGTTAGTTAAAGAGTTTAACATAGATTTAGAAGAATTTTTGTCAGAGGAAGAGTTAAGAATCTATGATTATGTTTTAAAAGTAGAACAAGAAAAATTTGAAGAATTTGATGAAAAAGACGAGTTATTTTATTTCTTGTTTCCAATCTATTGGAATTCTGGTTTCTTTAGAAGAAGATTTTTCGTAGAATTGAACTTCAAGTATTTTTTTGATATCTTAAATAAAAAACATAGCTCTATCTTTCTGAATAAAATAAAACAAAAGTCCAAAAAATTGCTGAATATGTACAAAGTGTTTGAAAACAAAAGAGCTGTTATATACATCTTTGAATCTTATTTCCCTGAAATTAAGTACATACCTTACATTGATAATGGAAAAGAGATACTTTATTTTTATCCATTAACTTTCCCTTCTTACAAATTCATTTTTAGAACTTATAACAAAGAATTGTTTAACTTTTACTCCAAGTATGGGGGCGGAAGATATATAAAATCTCAAAACAAATATATAGGAGGTGGGGAAATAAAAATAGATTCAATTAATAGTTTTTTAAAGCAAATTTCTTCTTATTTCTATTAATTTATGAAACTTTAACGCTTTTCAACAATTAAAAAATTGAGAAGTAAAATAGGAAAACAAAAAATAAGGGATTATTGAATAACAATATTTGTGATTGTGTCTCCTCTTATAAAAATCAAATTCATTTTTCTTTTTAACTCTTCTCCTTCATATTCTTCAACATTTTCTAAAACACAATTAATATGAACATCAAAAGCTTTTAAAATACCTACATACTTTCTTCCGTTTTTTAATTCAACCACAACTCTTTTATTTTTTCCAAGATTTATAGCATCAAAAGGTTTTTGAATTTCCATGCTCTAAAACAAGCAAAAAGTTTATAAGATTTAAGCATTTTAACGTTTATAAAATTTTTCATTTTTCTATTTAATCAAGGGCCCCTAGCTCAGCCTGGCGGAGCGCTGGCCTTATAAGGCTGGTTTTCCGATATTGTGCCTAGGAAAGCCAGTGGTCGGGGGTTCAAATCCCCCGGGGCCCATTTTTGTAATTGGTAAGTTAGTTACTATTTCTAACAACTTTTCTGCTTTTTAAACGAGGTTCTTTATTAAACAAAAAAGTGTTTAAAGTATATAAAAGTTTTTCTTTAGTATAGCTGAATAATTTGGAAAGAAAATAAAAAATGAATTTTTATTTTAGAATGCAGCGCATAAATTGGAAAAATTCTTTTATTACAGTAATTTCATTTCAATTTTTACACTATCAGGAATAGAAAGTTTGGCAATTGTTCTCAAAACTCTTTCATCCATTTTAATGTATAGTAATCTTTTATGAATTCTTAATTCCCATCTCTCAAAAGTTTCAGCCCCTTCTCCGTCAGGAGCTTTTCTTGTTGAGAAAGTTAATCTTTTTGTTGGCAAAGGAATAGGTCCTTTAAACTCAACACCTGCTTTTTCAACCCTTTCAACAACATCATTGATAAAATTATTTAAAGCATTAATATCAGTGCTTGCTAATTTTATTTTTACATAACCTTTAACCATAAATTTTGCTTTACAAAAATTTTATAAAATTTTTACTCATGCTTAACAATGGAAGTTTTTATTAAGAAAAAAGAAAGTGAAAAAATTGTTTTCTCAATTAAAGGAGAAACACACACTTTTTTACAATTGTTAAAACATTATTTATTACAAAATAAAGCGGATTATTGCGGTTATTACATTGATCACCCTACTTCAAATGAGGCTTTATTTATTGTTAAAGGAAAAAACGTTGAAAAAATAATAAAAAAAGCTATTGAGCAAGCTATTAGCGAACTTGAAAATTTAAGGGAGAATATCCCAACAATTGAATAATTTTTATCTTTTTTGAATGATTTTGAAATAAAATGGCTAAAAAGACAGAAAAATTAAAGAGTAGCAAACAAATCGTATTTTATGATAAAGCTTTGGACACTAAAGAAATAAAAAAGATTCTTGTTTGGCCTGTAAAAGAATGGTTTGAAATAAATTTAAAAGAATTTACACCACCACAAAAAATTTCAATACCTTTAATTCATAAAGGGGAAAATGTCTTAATTTCTTCTCCAACAGGAAGTGGAAAAACATTATCCGCTTTTTTTGCAATTATTAATGAACTTGTTGACTTGTTCCTAAGGAAAGAATTAAAGGACAAAGTTTATTGTGTTTATGTTTCTCCTTTAAGAGCTTTGAATAACGATATTGAAAAGAATTTACAATGGCCTTTGGAAGGAATAAAGAAAATTTTGTTAGAAAATGCAAAAACTAAGAAGGAAAAAAGGGAAATTGAGAAAAATTTTATTAGAATCGCTGTAAGAACGAGTGATACTACTCAATCAAAAAAAAGTTCAATGCTTAAAAAACCTCCTCATATCTTAATAACAACCCCTGAATCACTAGCAATAATGCTTAATAGTCCAAAATTTAGGGAAAAGCTAGAAAATGTTAAGTATGCAATAGTTGATGAACTACATGCTTTAGCAGATAATAAAAGGGGAACTCACTTAATTTTAAGCTTAGAAAGATTATCCTACTTAGTTAAAGAAAAAGGAAATAAAGATTTTGTTAGAATTGGTCTATCTGCTACAGTTAATCCTTTAGAAGAAGTAGCAAAGTTTTTATTTGGCAATAGAAAGGGTAAAATAATTGATGTTAATTACATTAAAGAAACTGATCTAAAAGTTCTTTCTCCCTTTGAAGATTTTTTAGAAGAGGAAAGTTTAATTCAAAAAAAGTTGTATGATTTATTGGACGAATTAATTAGTACTCACAAAACAACTGTAATCTTTACAAATACTAGAAGTGGGGCAGAGAGTGTAGCTTTCCATTTAAAACAATTCTTTCCAAAGAAATATAATGAAGAAAACATTGAAGTTCATCATTCCTCTTTATCAAGGGAAGAAAGATTAAGAGTGGAAGATAAATTAAAAAAAGGTTTGTTAAAAGTTGTTGTTTCTTCTTCCTCTTTAGAGCTTGGAATTGATATAGGAGATATTGATTTAGTTATCTTACTCTCTAGCCCTAAAAGTGTCAATAGAGCCTTACAAAGGGTTGGAAGAAGTGGTCATAAACTACATGAAAAGAGTAAAGGTAGATTCATTGCTTTAGATTGGGATGATTTGGTTGAGAATACTATTTTAGTTTATGATGCTGTTAATAAAAAATTAGATAAGGTTTATATTCCAAAAAATTGTTTAGATGTGTTAATCCAACATCTGTTAGGAATGGCTTTAGAGAAAGAATGGAAAATAGAAGAGGCTTTTAATTTAATAACTTCAACTTATCCTTATAAAGATCTAAGTAAAGAAGATTTTATTGATTGTTTAAAATACTTAGCTAATGATTTAGATTATGATTTAGAAAAAGCACAATATTATGGGAAAATTTATCTTGATTTGGAGGAAGGGGTTTTTAGAGCTAGAAAAGGTAAGACAAGAATTATTTATTTCTTAAACCAAGGAGTTATTCCAGATGAAGCGAGTATTGCTGTAATTGATAGAAAAACAAAAAAGGTTATTGGAAAGGTTGAGGAAGAATTTGCTGACATGTTAAGGGTTAACGATGTTTTTGTTTTAGCTGGAAGAAAATGGAAATTCATTAGTTTCAAGAGAGGAAAAATTTATGTTGAAGATGCTAAAGATCAATTGGCCACAATTCCTGCTTGGTTTAGCGAACAACTTCCTTTATCTTTTGACTTGGCTTTGGATATTCAAGAATTTAGAGATGAAATGAGTAAACTAATCAAAACTAAAGGAAAGGAAGAAATAGTAAAATATTTAATGGACAAATTTAACTTAAACGAAAACAGTGCAAATTCAATTTTTAATTATTTTTTTGAGCAGAATTTAATATCGCAAATAGAAGGAAAAAATTTATTGGTTGAACATTTTAAGAAAAAAATAGAAGGAAAAACTTATTATTTTTATGTTTTCCATTCCTTAATTGGAATGAAAGCTAATAGGGCTTTAGCTTATTATTTAGCAGAAAAAATAAAACTTTATTATCAAACAATAGTTAATATTCACATAAACGACAACGGTTTTGCTTTTTCTTTTGAAAAACCGATTAAGTTAAATGAGGAAATAGTGGAACAGTTGTTGAATTTTGAAAGCGAAGAAGAATTCAAAAAAACGTTAACAGAAGCTATTTGGAATAGTTTTTTGGTAAGAAGGATTTTTAGACATGTAGCGACAAGAAGTTTTTTGATTTTAAGAAGATATCTAAACAAAAAAAGAAGTGTTGAACAACAATTTAATTTGGCTTTAAGTTTAATTAGAATTATGCCTTTCATACCTCCACTAAAAAAGGAAACATTTAGGGAAATTTTTGAAGATAAAATGGATATAGGTAATTTATTTAAATACTTAAGAGATTTTAGAGACGGGAAAAGGAAAGTTGTACTTAAGAGAATTCCTTTTTATAGTCCTTTTTCCTTAAATATAATTGAGGGAGATAGAGATATAGTTTCCTTCAATGAAAAACAAAGGGTTAAAAGTTTATATAAAGAAATAAGAGAATATATAAAGAATTTGAATAAGTAGTTTTTTACAATCAAAAAAACTAAACTAAATTAAATCTTAAATTACCTGGTAGAGACTCTGGATTACTTCCTTTTATTTCTACTTCTAATTCTACTTTTTGAGCTAATATTTCCTTAAATCCTTTAATCACTTCTTCTTCTTTTTCATCAAGCTTCAAATAGCCAGGGTTTTTCAATAATTTTTGGATTTTTTTAATTTCCTTTAACCATTCAGGCTTTTCTTTTTTTACATCATCTAAAATTTCTTTAAAGTTTTTATTTTCCTCTAACTTCTTGTTTAACCATTTAGCTATTTCATAATTTTCTTTTGTTGGTAGGAAAATTTCTACTTTGTTTACTTTTCCCCCTTTTTTCTCTATTAACTTCTTTATTTTTCTTATATTTTCTGCTAGATCTTCAATATAACTTATAGCAAAACCATATTTTTCATCAACTTCAAAATTAAAGTTAAAGGTCTCTTGTGAAATTAAATTGCTTTTTCCTAATCTTTGCCATATTTCTTCTGCTGTGTGTGGAACAAAAATAGAAATTATTTTTAACCATTCTTCAATAACCTTTTTCTTATTTTCATCACTTAAATAATCCAAATATTGTTTGATCTCTTTAAACAACTTATAATATCCTTCTGCTATTACTGTTCTAAAGTTTAATTCATCTAATTGTTTTATAATTTCTTCTAATTTATTTTTATAATAAGCCAAAAACGCTTTTTCAATAATTTCATTTTTTTGTTGGCTATCTTCTTTATAAAGTACTGGTATCTCTTCAATTAGTTTTGGTAATTCTATCTTTAACCTTTCTACTACTCTAGTATCTAAATTACCATCGTCAAGAGTTGAATCTCCTGCTGAAGCTACTAAGAACCTTGAAATATCTGCTCCCCAATTTTCTAAAGCCCAGTCAGTTGGAATAATATTTCCTTTACTTTTACTCATTTTTTCTCCATCCAACAATACATGCCCATTAACAGCAATCCCTTTTGGCCATTTTTTTTCATCAAAAATAGCTGTATGGTGGAAAATGAAAAATGTTAAATGGTTTTGTATAAGGTCTTTTCCAGAATGTCTTGCATTTAAAGGATACCAATATTCACATTCTTCTTTAATTTTTTCTAAAATTTCTTTTTTAATTCCTGTTTTTTCCGAAACTTCTTCTATTTTACCTTTTCCTAACAAAACAAAATCAAAGAATTCTTTTGTTAACTGTTCTGGTCTTACTCCTATAAAATCTTTTGAATTAGGCTCTAAGAATCTAGCTAGAACGTAATAAGCCATATAGATTGTTGAATCACTTAAGGATTCAATTACTTGGCTTTTGTCCCATGGCAAAGGAGTTCCTAATTCTTTTTTAGCGTCATGACTAATTGCCCAATCGTTTAACCAATCAATAACTCTATGAAACGTTTCTTTAACATCTTTAGGCCAAAATCTCATTTCTTCAACACATTTATGAGCTAGTTCTTTCCATTTTGGATCGGAATACTTAATAAACCATTGGTTTTCAACAATATTTACAACACATTTAGCCCCACATCTACAAATAACTTCTTGAGGTAATATATAGATTTTTTCAGCTTTATTTTCTTTTATTAAATCGTCAGTTACTTTTTCTTTTGCTTCACTAACTTTTAGACCTTTGTATGGGTCAATTAGAAAGATTCCCTTGTGAAATTCTTTCTTATAGACTTCTTTTGTCGCTTTCTCTAGTAATTCCTTATCTTTTTGACTTTTAATTCCTAAGCTTTTAATAACTTCTTCCACTAAATTCTTTTTTCCTTCTGTTTCTATTAAAAATTTCATTTTTGGTTTAATCCCTAAATCTACTAAGGCTATATAATCGTAAGGAGCATGAGCAGGAACACTCATTACAACTCCTGTTCCAAAATCAGGTTTTACGAATTCAGCTGGTAAAATAAGCACTTCTTCTTTTGTTATAGGATTAATAACTTTTTTGTTAATTAAATCTTTACCATTAATTTCCTTTACTATTTCAAATTTTAATTCCTCTTGTAAGTCTAAATTACTTAAAATCCAATATTCTTCTTCTTTTTTAACTAAATAATAAGTAGTATTTGGATTTAACCATAGGTTTTCAACTCCAAAAACTGTTTCTGGCCTATATGTTGTGGTTGGAAACACTACTCTCTTACCATCAACTTCTCCAATAAATTTTATTATAACAACCTCTTCTGGTTGAATTCCAGCATATTCATCTTTTCTGTCATGATCTCCTACGATTTTCTTTTCTTTAGGACACCAAACTACTGCATGTTTCCCTTTGTAAATCAAACCTTTTTCTTTTAATGTTAAATACTGCCATTCTACAAATTTAGAAAAATAAGGGTTTAGATAAGTTGTGATAAATTCTCTTCTCCAGTCAATTGAAAAACCTGCTTTTTTAAAAGTTTCTTTCCAATAAGGTTTGAAATAATTGATCCAATGTTCGGGATTTTCAAACTTACTCCATTCTTCCTTTGGAACTCCTAACATTTCAAGAATTTTAAAAATTTTAGGATTTTTTTCTTTTACCATTAAAGCATTAGCTACTATTGGAGAACCAGTACAATGCCATCCTTGCGGATAAAGAACATTAAAACCTTGTAACCTTCTTAATCTAGCATGAAATTCTGCTCTTGCAAAAGAAAATAAATGACCTAAGTGAGGTTTCCCATTCATATATGGAAAAGCAATAGTAATAAAAAACTTTTTTTTACTTTTGTTGATCTCAGGTTCAAAAATTCTTTTCTCTTCCCAAATTTTTTGCCATTTTTCTTCTATTTGTTTTAGGAATTCTATGTTATTATCTTGCGAAGGCATAAAAAAGATAATAAAAAAGTTTTTATAAATTTTGTGTAAGAATTTCATAAAAAGCTTCATATGTTTATTATAGATTTACCTATGTTTGATAGCAAAAAATCAAAAAATGATTAAAATAAAAAAACAATTTTTTGCAATGTTATGTTTATTATTTTTTAGAGATTTAAATGCTTTACCTTTGTAGATAAATAATAATTTAGTTGAACAAAAATTAAGTTTGTTGAAAGAAACAAATCCTTCTGCTGCAGAAGAAATTGCAAGTGTTATTGAAGAAAAGCAAAATTATTTCTAAACAAGGACAGGAACACCAACTCCATTGAATCTTAACTTACAAGATTATGGTGTAGTATGTCCTAGCAACGGAGTTCTTCCTCAAGATGGTACTGGGATGAAGTATGGTTTATTTAACAGACAAACAACAGAAACTGTTTCAGTAGGTAAAGGTTATGGAATTAGATTTAGAAGAAATTTCTTTATTGAATATGTTCTGAGTATTTTTTATAATAAATGTGAACTTTTTGTAAATATTATTGATAGTATTGAATATTTTATCGTAAGAATTATTTATAGCTAATGAAAAAAATAAACCTGCTCCTGTAAATCTCTTTAGATCTTCATAATTTGTTGATGTTCTTATTATAATTTGGTTCTCATTTTGAAAATAACCTTTAATTTTTTTACATAAATTAGATACATTGTCTTCCTTACTTACTTGTTTGTAAATTTCATAAAAATCGTTAGATATTACTAAGCTTTTAGGCACCTTTATGTTTTTTATTTTTTCTTTTTTTAAGTGTTTATTTAATTTAATTAGGTTATTTATCTTATTTCCGTAATCCTTCTCTTTAATGGTTAGTATTTTCACCTTTTCCACCTCTTATTTTTTATATAAATCGCTAAATAAGATCAATGTTCCTTCTTTGTATAATCCCTTCGTACAATCTAACTCACAAAAAATATTTTTGTTATTATTATCATCAATAAATTTTTTTAGTTTTTCATACTTAGAAAGAGAGATACTTAAGGAAGGAATTTCAAGATCTCTACTTAGCACTGCCAAATGAGATAATATATTACATTCAATACATATAGTTCCTCCTATTTGGTTATATTTACTATGTAAATTATATAAGTTATCTGACGGGTCTTTAATAAGTACTATAATTTTTTCCCTATTTTTTATATGGCTTAAGTCTTTAGCACTTTCTATTATGTAAAAGAGGCCTTTTTTTACAAAATTATGAGAAGAATAAATTTTACCATTTATTTTTAACTGGTATTTCTCCATTAAACACCACCCCAAAAGTTTTTTGGATTATCTTTTTTGTCCCAAAATTCATTAAAATATTTGTTTTCATATAAACAAAAGTTAGAAGTTAATCTATCAAATTTTTGAATATACTTTAGTAGATCAAAATTGTCTATATTAAATCCTGTTTCTAAATGAGGATATCTGGAACAAGGAACTATCTTACCATTAGGCATAACATAAATAGCTCCAAACGGAACAGGACAAAAATAGACCATTTTTTTATATATTCTTTGTACAGTAGTGCTTAATAACCATAATCTATTGCCAAATATTTTTTCTAAATTTTTTATTTCTTTTATTAGAGCTTTGTGGTCAAATATTAAAAAGTCATCCTTTTTAAATACTTTATAACTAAATTTTTGAGGGATGATGAGATCAACGGACACTATAATATTATCAAATTTTTCCGTTAATTTTTTAATTTTTTTTATTTCCTTCTTCTCGTTTTTTCTAAAGAGGTTAGGATCCTTTTTTTGTTTATAAAAACTTACTTCACTCATCTTATTCATTTTTTGAATTTTTT
>CAZGMV010000008.1:11556-13406 GCA_964526875.1 Candidatus Woesearchaeota archaeon
TTTTTTTGTTTATAAAAACTTACTTCACTCATCTTATTCATTTTTTGAATTTTTTATATCTTTATATAAGAACCTATCAGGAGAATAAAATTCAACACCCCATAAACTTCTGTCATTCCTCATATAACCAAGTATTTCTTTGTAACTTATTAAGTAAACCGAGTTCATTGGATCAAATACATAGAAATAATTACCACTTTTTGTTTTTTTATAACCTATTATCATATTATAATGTAATATTGGTCCTTTTCCTCTTACAAATGCTATCATACTACCCTTCTTTATTTTTTCTTCAAGGTTTTCTGGTTTTATGTTGTCATAGTTTTCTATAGCATTATATTTTTTGAGCTTTTCATAATCTTCTCTAAATTTTTTTAAGAGAGGGGAGCTTACATTCTCAATTTTTTCTTTCAAATAAAGAGGATAAAATGTTTTCATTTCAGCAAAAAATTTAGCAGGCATTCCAAAATCTTCAATACTTGTTAAAGCTAAAGAGGACGGTAAATTATTTGGAAAACCTGGAACTTTTACCTTGCCTTCTATAAACCTTTCTAATTTAATAGTTGGTTTTACTTGGTAAAAATAAGAGTATGCATTTAATAGACAAGTTGCTCCACAACTATCAGCCGTTTGGTTATACTTAGGAATATCATAAATGAATTTCCTTTTGGCAACCTTCTCTCTTTCTTCCAAAATTTTGAATAAAGCTTCAAAACTTTTTTTAGTTGAAAATCTCTCTGCTAAATCAACATAAAACTTTAAATCTTCTAATACAATGTCTAATTCTATCCATCCCTTTTCTAAGTAATTATCAAAATAAAACAAATTCCTAAGCAGATTGAATAGTTTATTTTTTTTATTTTGAACTTGGTCTTCCTTCTCTACTTTTTTATTGCTTGATTTTTCTAGATTATTACTTTTTATTCTTATTTCATCCAACTTAAAACCAAAATCTTCAAAAAATTCATTTAATTTTTTATCTTCCAATAATTTTTCGCTTGTGTATAAGTAAAATTCCGCTTTAGAATCAACAATTTTAAAATCTGAGAAAATTTCAGAGAATTTGCTAAAAAAATTCTTATTAAATTTGAAAAATTCACTTATTTCTTTTTCATTTAAATATTTAAAAATAGCTCTTTCAATAACTTCTTTTTCAACCATTGTTGCTTTGTATAACTCTTCATTCAATTTTAAATGGTCTTTGATAAATTCTTTTAGGAACTTTATTTTGTAATAAGGATTGACATGAATAAATTCTCTTAAAACTCTTATTTTTGCTATGTTTTTTAGATAGTTTTTCCATAATTGTGTTAGTTTTTTAGCAAAAAATTCTATGTTTTCTTCTGAAGAGACAATTCTACTTATCTCTTTTTCTTTATCAAAATTACTAACCTTCTCTTTGAATTCTTTAATAAAATCTTTTCCCTCTTTTAAATAATACTCCTTAGGAAGTTCTTTAAAATTGTAATGTAGAAAAGATAAAAAATACTTTAACGACATCTTGATAACTTTTTATTATAATTTTTTTAATTTATCTTGTTCTTGCTTTATCTCTAGTTCCCCTGCCCCACAAATTCTTTCTACGTTTTTAAAGTTTTTTATTTTAATTTTTAATTTATTTTTATTCTTATTTTCTTTTGTTTGATTTTTCATGGCATATATTTACTGTAAAAATCTTATTTAAATTTATATTACTACCTATTACTAGTTCCATTTTTTAACACTGTTAAAAAATAGTTTTTAATTTTTTTCAATTCAAAACTGGGCTAAATGCTGTAGGGGCTAAAAACGCCCCTTACCAACTGTAGGGACTATACGCCCCTTACTAACCCCAAGCACTACTATAGGAG
>CAZGMV010000009.1:0-10560 GCA_964526875.1 Candidatus Woesearchaeota archaeon
TATTCAATAAAGAAATACTTATTTTTTCAACTCCAAATTCTTTAATTAACTTTTCATAATCAACAAAACCTTCTACTTCCCAAGGGGTAACTTTAAATTCTTCCTTGCCAGACAGCCATAAAAAAACTAAAGAAAAACATTTATAAATTAACTGAATAAAATCAAAAAACAAAATTTAATAAACCTCTTCCTTAACTTCAACAATACCTCTCATCATTTGTGTTAATCTTAGTAAATCTTTTTTCAAAAATTCATTTTCTTCTTTTAATTTTAAATTTTCTTTTTCTAAATTATTAATTCTTTCTAACAAAAACTCAATTTTTTTATGCAAATTAATTAACAATTTTTCATTTTCTTTATTGAAAAATTGTTTTGTATTTTTTAATTCATTTACTTCTGCTCTTAATTTATTAATATCATCAAATTTTTCAATAATTTCTCTCATTACTTCTGCATGATTAAATTGGTTTTGTTTTAAGAATTCAATCTCTTTTTTAATATTTGTAATGTCTTCTTTAACTTTTTTAAATGCCTTCTTTATTGATTCTGGAGATAAAACTTTAATTACTTCTTCATACACATTCATTGTTATCACCTCTATATTATAAAAGTATTTATTTTTTATAAATTTTTATTCGTTTTATAGAATAAGGTTTTTAAAATAACTTCAACAAAAAGATTTAAAAGGTTTTGTTTTGTGCTACAATAATGGATATTAGAAGACTAATGAATCAAATAAAGATGAATCCTTTAAATGCTAAAAAAGTAATCTTTGAATTTGAAAATGAAAAATGGATTTTTGAAGACTTTGAACTAATTGAAACAAATTTTATGGGTGAAAAGGTTTTTCAACTAAAAGGTGTCCCAAAGATCTTAAAAAATGATGAAAAAGAAGAAGATGAAAAGAAAGAAGAAGATATTAAACTAGTTATGGAAGAATTAAATATTAGTAGAGAAAAAGCTATTGAATTATTAGAGAAAGCAAATTGGGAAATAGCAGAAGCCTTAGCTTTAGGAGAAGAGTTAAAGGAAAAGTAAAATGAAAAAAGAAAAGAAAGATTCATATAAAAGCTTAAAATATTTTGTTGCATTAGTAATTTCTTTAATAACTTTTATCTCAGGACTTTTTTTAGGTTTAGCTTTAGCAAAAAAGGAAATTTTTTTGATTGGTATAAATGAAGACAAAATAAAAGCTAATCTATTTGAATTAGAAACAACAATAAGATTTTTAGAGGAAAATATTTGTGATAAACATTTATTGATGGATTTTGGAGTTGATTTAGATAAAATAGGTAAGGAACTAGAAGATTTACAAAATAAGATGTTTGTTTCCGAAGAAGAATTCCAATATCTAAAAAATTTTTATTATGCTTTAGAAGCAAATCATTATTTGTTACTAAAAAAAGCAAGGAAAATATGTGGCCAAAATTACACATTTATTTTCTATTTTTATAGACCTATTGAAGAATGTAAATTATGTTTTGATCAAGGACTTTTCTTATCAGCTCTAAAGAAAAAATATCCTGAAAAGGTTCAGATATATAGTTTTAATATAGATGATTATAATAAATCAATGCTAATTAAAAAGATGTTAATTAAATACAACATTTCTAACACTGATAACCCTCCAATTTTAATAATAGACGGAAAAAAAGAGAATTTCAAAAATTTAAAAGAATTAGAAAAAATAGTACTTAAAGAAAATAAAATAAAGTAATTTTATTTATTTTTTAGATTTATAAAAATTAACCTTCTCCTAATAAAAAAAGGACCGGTTGCCTAGCCTGGAAAGGCATTGGCCTCCTAAGCCAAAGATCCCGGGTTCAAATCCCGGCCGGTCCGTATTAAAGATAAAATGGAAAAAGAAAAAATAAAAAAAACAAAAACATTTTCACACTATTTTTTACCTTCCAAAGAGTTAAAAATAGATAAAAGAGAAATAACACAATTTAGTTTTAAGTATTGTGATTTTCTATTTAATTTTAAAGGAATTAAGGGTGTTTTTTCTAAAGATAAATTAGATTTAGGGACTAAAAAATTAATTGAGAACTTGATAACTCCAAAAAAAGGTTTAGTTTTGGATTTAGGATGTGGGACTGGAGTCATAGGAACTGTAATTTACAATTTTACTTTTAATAATGTAATTTTTAGCGATGTTAATTATAAAGCAGTATATATTGCCAAAAAAAATTTTGAAAACAACAAATATGAAACAAAAACAATAAAGCAAAAAAGCTTTTTTATAGTGGCTAATGGGCTAAAAGTCTTTAAAAAAAGGATTTTTGATAGCATTTATTTTTATCCACCAGAAAAATTAGGAAAAGAAAAGATAAAGGAGATTTTAGGTGAAGTTAGCGATTATCTAAAAAAAGAAGGTTTTTTAATTTTTGTAATAACTAAAAAAATGAAGTGGTTATTAGAATTCTTAAAAGAGAAAAGTTTTAGAATTGAGATTCTGGAAAAGAGTAGTTATATTGTTTTTAAAGCTGAAAAAATTAATAATAAATAATTTGTAAGATTAGTAATAAAACAATCAAACTCATTAAAATACCTGCAACTAAATGAAGCTTTTTTATGTTTTTGTTTCTCCAATCTTGTATTTTCTCAGGTTTTACTCCAAAACCTACTAAAATGGTAATTAATAACATCGGTAAAGAGAAAATCAAATTGTAAATTATTAAATAAATTAAACCTGTTATTTTTTCCATTAAATTTTGGCTTGCAATCATTGCTAATACTAATAAATAAGGGCCTGAAGAACAAGGTACTAAAAAGAAAGATAGAAATACTGCTGTTATAAAAACAAACCAAATAGAAGTAGTAGTTTCAATTATTTTTTTAGCTAAAGGTCTTAAAGCCATTGGCATTTCAATTGATAAAAAACCAGGTTTATAACTAAAATAGGCTTTAAATTCTAACAAAGCAAAGATGATTGCTAAAATTAAAAGCACATAATAAATTGTTTTTTGAATTCCTATTGAAGTTAAAGCCTTAATAACTCCTAAACCCATTAAAAAATAAATAAAGGTTACTGTAAAAGAGAAAATAAGACCTGCAATTATTGCTTTTTTTCTTGTTTTTTGTCTCACTAAATTCATTAAAAGCATTGCCATAATAGCCAATACACAAGGATTGATGGAGTCTATTAAAGCTGCAATAATAACACTTAATAAAGTAAGTTTTTCGGCATTTGCCTTTTTATTTTTTTCTTTTAAATTGTTATTGGGCTTTTCAATTGGTGAAGCAAGATCAGAATTTTGATCTTTTGACTCTTTAATTTCCTTAACCCTCTCGTAAATTTCTTGAGAAGAATAAACTTTCCCATTTTCACAAAAACTACAATTCAAAGCTTCTTTATAGAACTCTCTTCCAAGTTCTCCTATTATCAAATAACTTTTATTCCCATTCTTTACTAAAATAGTAGGAACTCCGCCATTTTCTACAGGATAACCAAACTTCTCATAAAGATTAAAAAGTTCTTTTTGATTTTTTGGATTGTAATAAACTTCCTTAGCTATGAAATCAATGTTATTTTCTTTCAAAATACTAATTGTTCTCGCACAGTGAGGACAACCTTTTCCGTAATATACTATTATTTCTGAAAACAGGAGATTCATGAAGTTTAAGCCTACAAAAAGCAACAACAAAACTTTTTTAACCAATTTGTTCATCTTAACTCTAGCTTCAAAGAAAGGGTTTAAAAAACTTTCTTTCATTTTTAGGTAGTTCCTAAAATTTTTAATATTATAACATCAATTTCCTTTTTCTTTTTATTATGAAACCAAAATTGTTGTTTTAATGGAAAATTAACTATTGTGTAATCAGCAATATTAAACCTTTTCTCAAAAAAATTTAATGAGTTAGCTGAGTGAAAGGAATAGACTAAATTACTTAACTCTAAAGCTTTTTCAACAAATTCTTTATCTTTCATCTTTCCTTGAATTCCAAAAGGTGGATTCATAACAATTAAATCAAATTTCTTCTTTTCAACCTCAAAAAAATCTTTATTAATTAAATTAACTTTCACATTCTTTAATTCCTTAAATTTCGTTTTTATATCGTTTAAATTTTCTTTTAGAGTTTTAAAAGCTTCCTTATCCTTTTCAATGAAAGTAATTTCCAAATTTTTTAACAAATGTTTATCTAAAAAATAAAAAAAGAGGATTATTGAAATGCCTAAAAAGCCAGTACCAGCACAACAATCTAAAATTTTTAATATTTTGTTTTCTTCAATTTTCTTATTAATTAAGTTAATCAAATCCTCTTCAATAAAAAGAAGAAATTCTTTAATAACTTTTGGAGGGGTTGAATATTGCTCTAGTTTAATTTTCGGACTTTGAAAATCTTTTAGTTTTGAAAGTTCAATTTCAATTTTTTTATACATGAAAATTTCAAATTAAAGTGTTTATAAAATTTTTTTCTTTGTAAATGAGCCTGTTTGACTTGTTAGGCTAAAACTCTATTGAGGATAAAATACTATTTACCACCTTATTACTAACTTAAAGCACAACTTTAATAAACTGTTTTATAAACTTCTTAAAGTAGAGATTTTTAATTAACAAACAAGTTTGTTAGAATGTTTTACTTTAGAATGTTCTGTAGAAATATTTGTAAAAATTGTTCGATCAAAATTTGTAAAAGTTTGAGAGTTAAACTTTGTCAAAAGTTGTAAGACTTTTTGTTTTTAATTTTTTTAACTCAAAAATACTTGTTTTTTTCATTAATTCATTAACTTTTTCCTCAATTCTCTTTTCTAACAAATAAACTTCGTTATTTATCTTTTCCATTTTTTGACTAAGTTCTATCTTAAAAGAAAAGTAAAAATCTTCTAATAATTTAAAATTTAGATAAAGTTCTTTTAACAGTAACAACAAATTATCAGAACTCAAATCATTATCTAAAAATTTTCTAAATACTACAATAGACTTTTTCCTATTTATCAACTCCTCTGAAAACTCTAGATAAAGATTCATTAAGACAACACTCTTAACTTTTAATAATTTTTCTAACCTACTAAATAAAGATTTTAGAACTCTAACTTCTTTTTTTGCTTTATTTTCTTTTGTTTTTTCAATTAATTCATTGAGAAATATCAAATCTTCATTAACTATTTTTATATTACTTTTAATAATCTCTAGGTTTCTTTTGAAAATTTTTAATTCGTTCCTAACGTTAACATCTAAAGAATCTAATATTTGTTTTACCCTCTTTTTAATATAATATTTTTTAGTTATCTCCTTGTTAAACTCAAAAATTTTTTCCTTTCTTTTTTTATAATCTTCAAATAAATAACTTAAAGTGTTATCTAACCAATAATTTTTTTTATTTAAACCTTTCAAATCGGCTAATAAACTTTCAATTCTTGCTGAAAAGTTGAACATTTTACTCTTTCAATTTTTCTTTTAAATAACTTATTTGATTATTTTTGTTAAATTCTCTATCTAACAAAATAGCACTAGATATTGTTATCAAATCAAACAAATTAAGTAAATAAAGCATTTGTTTTAGCAAATCTTTTCCTTTAGCTTTTATTTCAATTAAATCAAAATTTTTTCTTTTATAAATTTCCTTAACAATTTCAAACCTTTTCTTAATTCTTTCATGCTCGTAATTACTTCTCAAAAAGAAGTAAATAAATCTTTCATCATTTAAAACTTCCAGCTCATTATGGTTAGCTTCTGAAAAATAGTTTTGAATACAGTGAATCTTTAAATTCTCATTAAATTGCTGTTTTATTCTTAAAGGGACTGATCTCATTTCATAACCCGAGTAAACAACTGGAATTTTATTTTCTTTAACAAACTTAGGAATTATTTTTTCAATTAATTGTTTTTCCTCCTTTCCATAAACAATATTAAACATATCTTTTATTTCATCTAATTCCAAAAATAAGGAAAGAGTTCCAATTAATAAGGGAACTAAATTATATCTTGGAGGATATTGGGTTTTTGGAATAACTAAAGGAAAGTAATTGTTTTTATAACTAAATTCTTTAATTTCAGAATTTGAAGAAATGAAAACAATATTTAAGCCTTTTTTTAAACTTTGTTTCAAAACATTTAAAGTTTCTTCTGTTTTTCCTGAAAAAGATATAGTTATAGATAAAAAGCTCTTGTCGATGAATTTCGGCAATTCATAAGTTTTATTAACTATAACAACTTTATTTGGAAAATAAACTCTAAATAAGTCTTTTATAATATCTCCAATAATGCCGCTAGCACCCATTCCAGTAATAACTAAGTTATCAAATTCACTAAAATCGTAAACCTTTTCAAATTTGTCTTTTAGTAAGTTAAAACTTTCTAAAATAGAAAACTTCTCAGCTTCTTTAATTACTTGTTCAAAATCAAAACTCATCTAAATTAAAAAAACATTACTTTTAAAAATTTTGCTGTTTCTTTAAAATATGAAGTTTGTTTTCAAAAAGAAAATATATTCTTTTTTAAAGAAAGATGAACTATTCGAAATAAAAAACAAAGAAGATTTAGAATGTTTCTTTGAAAAATGTTTGGAATATTTAATAAAAGAATTAGAAAACCTAAAAAATAATTAACAACTAAAATTCCAGAACAATTCCTAATTCAGCTAATTTCTTTAAATCAATTTTAATATCTTCTAAATTCTCTGCTAACTTCATAACCTCATCAAATGCTTGTGTAATTTCGCTTTCAATTTTTTTATCACTGTTGTAAAAATATTTAATGGCCTTTCCGTCTTCAGACACCAAATAAAAACCATCTCTAGTAAAGAACAATGTTATCTCTTTATTATTTAAAAATCCTTTAGTTATAAGCTTAGCAACTTTCTTTTTTAAAGCTTCTCCATATTTTTCTTCTAAATCTCTATTTAACAATTTCAAACCTTTCCAAGCAATTTCAACCTCTCCTTCTTCTAAATCAACATTTTTTTCTAACTTTTCAATAACTGGCAAGTAATCAACAACCAAATTACTAACTAAACCCTTATCAACTAAAACTTTTAACAAATTTAAATCTTCTAAATTATAAACAAGTTTTAATAATTTTTTAGCTTCTTTAAATAAATCCTTAACTTCTTTTTTTCTATAGTTTAAAATTATATCTCTATAAAGCTTTTTCATTTTATTAAAATAATTGCTAGCTCTTTCTTTCATTAAATCAATTGTTTTACCATCTAATTCTTTAATCTTTCCATGTTCTAAATCTTTCCTATATTTAACCACATCTTTTAAAAATTCAACATCTTCTTCACTAAAAAAACCTTCCTTTTCTTTAATAGAATTAACAAAAGAAGGTAGTGCTTTAGGATAAGGAGGTTCATAACCTAAAGCCATTAAAACTGCTTGCGTAGCAGTAACCACTGCCCAAAACAAATCCTCCATTAGAATATCTCTCAACTTTAAAAAAATTCTTTGATCCAATTCTTCAGCAGCCCTAAAATATTGATCAATTGCCTCAGCAGTTGGTTTTATTTCACCCCTCATTAATAACCTTTTCCATGGAATAAATACTCCTTTATCATAAAAAACAACACCATCTCTTAAGAAATTAACACTAACAGGGTTTGCCTCTTTTATAGATTTCCAAAAATCTGTTAATAAATGAACTTGTATATGTATTTCTCTATTAGGGTTTATATCAACTATTAATTTGGCATCATTAGCCATTTTATTTAGAATATTAAACAGTTGTTCTCTAGTAGACGCTCTACTCATACCTTCTAAATCAGTATCATCAAATAGGAAAGCAAAATCTATGTCTGAATCGGGTCTTGCTTCTCCTTTTGTAACAGAACCAAATAAATACATAGTCAATAAATACTTATCAAATTGTTTCTTAACAATATCCCTCAAAACAAACCCTATTTTAATAGCTTCAATAACAGCTTTTTTATCTATCAAAATTTCAGAACCTAAAATAGGAAAATACATATCCCATAATCCTGAGTTTAGTTCTTCCCATACTTTTGTTAATGTTTTCACAGTAACAAAAAAATCTTTATTAGATTCAATTGTTTTAGTTATTAAATCTTCTAATTCTTTAACTCTTGGCAATTTTTCTCCTTCAATATTTATATCATCTATTATTGCAGTTAGAAAAACTTTACCCACATATTCTTTTTCAGGTCTTGGAGGAAGAATAACCAAAGAAATTATTTCCTTATACTTCACCAATTCATCTTTTATTTTATCTAAAGTAGTTTTATTATTTTTAATAATTTTAGCCAATTCTTCCTGAGGATTAAATTCTTCTTTTTGTTCTTGCTCTTTTTCTTTAATTAATTTTCTCTTTAAATCTTTCAAATCTACAAACTCTTGACTTTTCATAAAAAAAGAAAAAATATTCTTTTATAAAACCTTGTTAATACTCCTTTTAAAAAACTCAGTTAAATTCATTAATAATTTCATCACTTAGATTCTTAATATTAGTGGACGGAGTATCTTTTTTTAGTTTATCTGTATTTTTAGTGAAAAAAGGAATAAACACAAGCAAAGAAACTATAACCACTGCTAATATTAAAACTACAATTACAATAGTATTTAAAGAAAGTTCTATAGCTTTTTTTCTGTTTTTCATAAGAAGCTATAACAAAAATTTTTTTAAGTTTTTACTTTAACTTAAGATTAAGAAGTCCCGGCGGCCGGATTCGAACCGGCGACACTGCGGTTTCTGCCGGCTGTAAGGCCCTCACAGCAATGTAATCCAACACTCTTGGGCCTTGTCTACAGCCGCACGCTCTACCCCTGAGCTACGCCGGGTTTTTAGAAATTAAAAAAGCAAAAGATTTATAAAGCTTAATACAACTTTAAAAAAGTTTTTCGGATTTATTTAATTAGAAAATAAAGTTCTTCTAAACTATAATAAAAGTTTGGCAACAACTCTTTTAAATTTTCAAAACCACTTCCATATAAAGTCCAAAGTAGAGCATCTAAATGTAAAGAAGGAATATTAACTTCTTTACTTAGTTTAAACCAGAATTTTTTTGGATCTTCATCTGTAAATTTCTTAGTTATTCTTTTAATCCTTGAATCTAATGGAATTTTAATTTCAAAAGGATAAGGAACAAACTTCCCAGAATAAATTCTCATAGAGTATCCAAACATCTTCACTGCAAAAACAATTGTTTTAGAATTCTTATTTTGTCCTAAAGCTTTTGATAATAATTTTTGTAGTTCAATCATGTTTTCATAGAAAAACAAATAACTATTTCTTATTTTATCCAAATAATACCTTAACTTCTCAAGTCTTTTTATTTTAATGCTTAAAAACCTTTTATTCCCTTTTGAATTATTTAAGAATTCTTTCATAACTTGAATTTCATCTTCAATAATTTCAAATTTATAACGATTAGAAAAATAATTTGCAAACTCCCACCAATAATTTTCTCCTTTAGTATTTAATTGATAAGAAACCAAAGCATTTAAAATAACTAGCAGAGGAAAACTTTTTTTATTTTTTAGATTAGAATATAAAAATTTTAAAGCTTTGTATTGTTCATCAAACTCTTCTTCAATTTTTTTAACGCTATCTAAATCAAAATTTTTTAGAATTTTAATTAGTTCTTTAATTTTATTATCCACAAAGAACAAAATAAAAAAACTTTAAAAATTAAATTTCTTTTTCTGCTTTTTCCAAATACTATGTAAATTACAGTAAGCTAACGCAATTATTTTGCCTTTTCCTTCTAGTTTAGCATAAACTACAACTTTAGGTTTTGTAAAAACTATTGTTTTTATCATGAGCTTTAAAATTTACCTTAGCCAAGTGTATAACTTTTTTCTTTCAGGTCTAAAAAAGAATCTAACTAGGAGATATTATGTGTAAAGTTATTAAAAATACCTTTATTTTTTACCAACTTCTATTGTAATTTTATAGACTTCATTTTCTTTTTCTATTTCAATAATTAGGAGTATGTTTAGAATTGTATTTTTCTTATTATCATTAACAAAATTGACAAGAAATTTTATAAATGATTTAATCCTTTATATTCTCTAAACAGAATAAAAACTTATCAATATATAGTTAATTTTAATCTTAAAATGAGAGCTAAGATTTTAAGTGTAGAATGGCCATCTTGGAATCCAAAAAGACCAGTTAAGTTTGAACTTGCACAACCAAGATATGAATTGTATTTGTATAAAGAAGGAGGAAAATATGTGTTAAGGATTAGCTATTCTTCACCAGAAATAATCAATTCTGGCTTTAGTATGTCAGATGTTCAAACTTTGTATAAAGAAAAGTTTAGTAAAGGAATTTTTGAAGATTTATTAAGTTTAGTTGGGTTATTTAAGAAAAAAGATAAAAAAGAAGAGTTAGAGTTAAAAAAAGAACTAGAAAGAAAAGCTAGAAAATATTTAAGACATTTTGTCGCATATAATAATGAAGGTTATAGGAAAAAATTAAAGAAAAGGTTTTATTCATTATATAAAGATGAACTAAGGGAAATGGTTAAAAATGGTGTGTATAAAAATAGAAAAGAAGCTTTTGAAGATGAAATAAAATTTAAATTAGAAAATGAAAAAGAAGAAATAAAAGAATTAGTTAAAAAACTTTATTAAGATTTTAAAGCTTTTTGTGGCAG
>CAZGMV010000009.1:10660-12822 GCA_964526875.1 Candidatus Woesearchaeota archaeon
AAATAAAAGAATTAGTTAAAAAACTTTATTAAGATTTTAAAGCTTTTTGTGGCAGAACCACCAGTCAAAACACTCAATCTCTCCTTTTTTCTCCTTTTCTTCTCTTTCTTTTTTAGCTTCAAAAGAGTCAGCTGGTGGAATAATCACATCATTTCCAACTACAGCTCCTGATTTCCATTCAAATTGATCTACAGCCCAATTAGCAGGTGTTGCTACCCCATACTCATCACTTGTTTGTAATGCTTTTACTGTTCTCAAAATTTCGGTAATGTTTCTTCCCACTTCTTGAGGATAATATAAAATAGCTCTAATTACTCCATTACCATCAACAATAAACACTGCTCTTACTGTATTTGTTCCTTTATAAGGAGAAATCATTCCTAATTTTTTAGCTAATTCTCCTTGGTCATCAGCGATAATTGGGAAAGGGATTTCAACATCTAACTTCTCTTTAATCCATTCTACCCATTTAATGTGGCTAAATACTTGGTCAATAGATAATCCAATTAACTCAGTATTTAGCTTTTTAAACTCATCATAAACCTTAGCAAATTGCACAAATTCTGTTGTACATACTGGAGTAAAGTCCGCTGGATGTGAGAACAATACAAACCATTTTCCTTTAAAATGTTCTGGCAATTTAAATACCCCATGTGTTGTCTTAACTTCTACTTCTGGAAATTTTTCCCCCAATACTGGCATTTTGAATTCTTCTCTTGCTTCCATTGTATAAAACGTTATACGAAATTTTTATAAATCTTTACGATATTATTAAAATATAATGCGAAATTCGAAAATAAAAATAAAAGACAATTTAGATGATTTAGACAAAAAGATATTAGAGATATTAAAGAACAATGCAAGAACTCCTAATACAAAGATTGCTAAACTTTTAGGAGTTAGTGAAGCGAATATAAGAAGAAGAATAAAAATATTAGAAGAAAAAAAGATAATAAAAAAATATAAAGCAGAAATTGATTATAAAAAAATTGGATATAATTTAGTTTGGATAGGTTTAGATGTTAGACCTGAAAGTATAATAAAAACAATTGAAGAAATAAAAAAAATAGAAGAAATAGAAAGCTTTTACTTGTCTTCTGGAGACCATGACATAATGATAGAATTTGTTTATGAAAATCAGGAAGAATTAAATAACTTAATTCAAAAACTGGAAAAATTTGAAGGTGTAGAAAGAATATGTCCTGCTATTTTAATTGAAAAGATAAGTTAAACAATATTTATAAAAACTACTTTTTCCTTCTTTACGGATGTGAAGAAATAATAACTTCTTTAGTATCTGAACTAAAAGACAAATTGGTAGATTTGTTTAAAGTCCTAATGTCTTTTGCTACTTATAGAGTAAATTTAAAAAATAGAATCTTTAATAATAAAAGAAAAACCTTTTCCTTATAGACTTCTTTTAGGAGCTGAAATTAGCAGGAGAAATAATGATTTTCAAGAGATTTTAGAAGAATTTAAATTATTTACGGAAATTTAAAAAGTAATTATTAATTTAGTTCTTTTACTTGAATTTCTCCTTTAGTTATTTTAGCTAATTTATCGATAAATTCAACCTTATAACCTCCAGGAACTTCAACAGCAACAATCCAGTTACCTTCAGCATCATAATCTTCATTAAGAATAACAGATTCTTTTTTCACAAAAGAATAAGCTTTGCCAATGTAAATAGCAGGAATCTTAATCGCAATTCTTGCTTTTTCAAACTTAATAGGTAGAACAGTAATTAATTTTTTAACAATTTCTTCTGCTTGCTTTTCAGCACTTTTAAATGGATCAACCTTAACCCTAACTTGTTCCATTGCTAATTCAATCCTTTGTGGAGGAATTGGTAATTTAGTTCTTGGATCTACTGAATTTCTTGAAATAATACTAACAATCTGTTTTCTTTTTTCTTCAATTTTTTTTCTTCTATATTCCGTAGGAATTTGTATATTTCCTTCTTTAATCATTATTTCAGCAATTTTTTTAAAATCAGTAGTCCCAAAAATAGAATTTAGATCGTTTTCACTAGCTTTATCCCCTTTCTTTACATCTTTAAAAACATCTTCTACAATAAAACAATCTTCTATTTTCCCTTTTCCCTCTAAATAATCAAAAACCTTATCATTAACTAAAATCTCAAAATGTTTCCCTTGTTTTTC
>CAZGMV010000010.1:0-11521 GCA_964526875.1 Candidatus Woesearchaeota archaeon
TAAATATTATTTGAACAAATTCAATAAATTTAAAAGATGTAAAAAGAAAGATTAAGTAAAATAATACTGATAAATACTTTAAAAACAAATCAAAATTACAAATAAAATCAAATTCTATAATTTTAACAATTTTCTAATTCAAATTCTGTTTTTTAAAAAGAAACAAAACTAAATAAGGAAAATTTCTTTTTAAAAAGTTTATAAAATTTTCGCCACTTTAATAATCACAAATTCAAAAATAAAAGACCCCGTAGTCTAGCCCGGTCTAGGATTCCAGCCTTTCGAGCTGGAGACCCGGGTTCAAATCCCGGCGGGGTCACTTCTTAAAGCAAAGGGCCGGTAGCTCAGTCAGGCAGAGCATCTGGCTTTTAACCAGAAGGTCGCGGGTTCAAATCCCGTCCGGCCCACTTTAAACCACTTTAAGAATAAAAACCATACAAGCTTCTTATTTTCTCATTCCATTTCTTGAAGAAGTTATCAACTGATTTCCCAATATTATTTACCTTATTTTTGTTTTTAAAGTAGTCTCTCCTTTCACATAAGTACTTTATATTAAATGATTTGGATAAACTCCATAATAAATTGTGTTCAGGAGTATCAAAGATATCTTGCACAAATACAAAAGAATAAAGCGGTGGTAAAAGTGGATAATTAAATCCTTTAAATTCAAAATCACTTTCTTCCATAATATTATCACACAATTCTTTACTTCCTATTATTAAAGAATTAAATTTCATTAAATAAAGCGATGGTGCTGATTTTAAAGAAAATTCGTACTCCAAAATAGCAAAAAAGGAAACTTTGTAATTCTTATATTCTTTTTTTAATTGTTCTAAATCATTTCTAGAAAGATGAACGCCTTTAGGAAGCAGTAAATAACAATCAACTTCACTTTCTTCAGTAGGACAACCGAAATAATAAGAACCTGTAACTAAAGCTGCTAAACCATCTTTTTTTAATTTTCTGTCTAACTCCTTTAAATTTTCTAAGCAAAATTTAGGAAAATTGTAATTTTCTAAAAAATCTTTCCTAATTTCCCTCAAATCTTTTACAAATTCTAGGTATTCTTTTAATTTGAATTTATTTTCTTCCTGCTTATGCTTTAGATAACCTTCTACAAATTTTTTGATCATAATCAAAAAATATTGTTTCTTTTAATAAAGATTCGTTCTCTTTAGAGAATAAAAATAATATCTTAAAAAGCGCCCGGGGCAGGACTCGAACCTGCGACCATGCGGTTAACAGCCGCACGCTCTACCGACTGAGCTACCCGGGCAAGAAGTAATTAAGGAATAGACGAAAATTTTATAAACTTAATTTTTCTTCCTCAAAAGTTTTAAGATCTTTAAAACTTTATAAAAATTGCTATTAAGTTAGTTAAGTTTAAATATTAGTGAGGGTTTCCTTTTAAAAGGATACCTGATTACTCAAGCTTAAGGTGATAAGGATGGATGTAAAGATTAAAGAGATTGAAATCCCGGAAGGAGTTAAAGTTAATTATAACAAAGAAAGTAACAAATTTTTAGTAGAAGGACCTAAAGGAAAGCTAGAAAGATCTTTTTCTTATGACAAATTTAATGTAAAAATTGAAGGAAATAAGTTGATTTTTGAATATCCTATAAAAACGCTTTCTCAGAAAAAAAATATGCATACAATTATTTCTATAGTTAAATCAATGATAAAGGGAGTAAAGGAAGGGTTTATTTACAAGTTAAAGGTTTATTCTACACACTTCCCAATGCAAGTTAAATTTCAAAACAATGTTTTTTCTGTAGTTAACTTCCTAGGAGAGAAAAAGCCAAGAGAAATTGCTTTTGATAAAGAATTATTAGAAAAATACAAAATAACAATCAAAGTTCAGGGAGAAGACATTATTGTTGAAGGAATTGATAAAGAAGTTACAGGAAATATTGCTGCTAGAATAGAGCAGATAACAAGAATAACAGACAGGGATAGAAGAAAATTCCAAGATGGAATTTATATTGTAGAAAAAGCTGGAAAAGTTATTTAAAAAGGGTGATTAAAATGGAGGAAAAGAAAAGATTATTAGAGGTTAGAAAAATTTTATCTAAAAAAAGACCTTCTTTTGTTAGATTTAATCCTTCCCATTTAGTTAGATTAAGTGAGAGTTGGAGAAAACCTAAAGGTGGGGATTCAAAGGTAAGAAAAAAGAAGAAAGGAAAGCCAAGAATGCCTACTGTAGGATTTAGAAGTCCAAAAAAAGTTAGAGGTTTATTAAGAGATGGGACTAAACCAGTAGTTATTAGTAATGCTAAAGAATTGGAGAACATTAATGAAAAAGAAGTAACAATAATCATTGCTTCAACAGTAGGAAAGAAAAAAAGACAAGAAATAATTAAAAAAGCTGAAGAAAAAGGGTTTAAGATATTAAATAAATGAGGTGGTCAAAATGAATTTAGATTTCCAAAAAAGACTTGCTGCTAAAGTTGCAGGTGTTGGATTAAAGAGGATTAAATTTAATCCGGAGTTTATTAATGAAATTAAAGATGCAATGACTAGAGAAGATATTAAAGCATTAATGGCTGAAGGAGCAATAACTGTTTTGGATAAAAAAGGAATTTCAAGAGCAAGAGTTAAAGAAAAGAAAAAAAGAGGTCCTGGATCAAGAAAAGGTAAAGCAACAGCTAGATACTCAAGAAAAGATAGATGGATTGATAAAATAAGAGCTTTAAGATTTTATTTGCAATTACTAAGAAAAGAGCAAGTTATTGATTCAAAATTATTTAGAAAGCTTTATAGCATGGCTAGTGGAGGTTATTTCCACTCAAAAAGACACTTATTCCTTTATTTACAGAGTAATCAATTAATCAACAAAGAAAACTTGAAAAAAGCTGAGGAGTTATTAATTAAATCCAAAGAATTAAGAAGAAAATTAGAGAATAAAAAATAAAAGGGTGGTAGAAAATGGCAAAAGGTCCTAGATATGTTGTTAAATTTAGAAGAAGAAGAGAAGGAAAAACAAATTACAGAAAGAGATTGGCTTTATTAAAATCAGGAAAGCCAAGATTTGTTTTTAGAAGAACATTAACAAAAATCATAGGTCAAGTAATTGAATATTCAGAAAAAGGAGATAAAACATTAATAGCAGTAACCTCAGAGGAATTAAGAAAATATGGCTGGAAAGCTGGGTTAAAAAATACTCCAGCTGCTTACTTAACGGGTTTATTATTAGGTCTAAAAGCTAAAAAAGAAGGTATTAATGAAGGAGTTTTTGATTTCGGTCTTTATAGCCCTACCAAAGGAAATAGAGGCTTTGCATTTTTAAAAGGTTTAATTGATGCTGGAATTGAAATCCCTCATTCAGAAGAGAGATTTCCAAGTGAAGAAAGAATTAGAGGAGAGCACATCGCTAATTTTGAGAAAAAAGATCACCATTTCTCAACTTATGGAATTGATCTAAAGGATTTGCCGAAACATTTTGAAGAAGTTAAAGAAAAGATAATGAAAAACTTTTAATGAGGTGAGAAAATGGTTGATATTGAAAAATGGGTTCCTAAAACTGAATTAGGAAGGTTGGTTAAAGAAGGAAAAATCAAATCAATTGATGAAGTTTTAGATAATGGTTATAGAATCCAAGAGCCTGAGATTGTGGATATTTTAGTTCCTAACCTAAAAGTAGAGATGGTTTTAATTGGACAAGGAAGAGGTAAGTTTGGAAGTGGTAAAAGAAAAGTATTTAGGGTAACTAAAAAAGTAACGAGAGAAGGGAGAGTGCCAAGATTTTCAGCAATGGCAATTGTTGGTAATGAAGATGGTTATGTAGGAATTGGTTTTGCACACGGGAAGGAAAACCTAGTAGCTAAACAAAAAGCTATCAGAAAAGCTAAATTAAACTTAATTAAAATAGCAAGAGGTTGTGGAAATTGGGAATGTGCTTGTGGAACACCCCATTCAATACCTTTTGAAGTTAAAGGAAAAGAAGGAAGTGTTGAACTAACTTTATATCCTGCACCAAAAGGAACAGGTTTAGTAGTTGAAGAGGAAGCTAAAAAATTATTGAAATTAGCTGGGATAAAAGATGTTTATTCATTTAGTAGAGGACAAACAAGAATTAAATACAATACGGTAAAAGCTGCATTTAACGCATTAAAGCAATTAACTAAAATGAAAACAAGAGAAGAGTTTAGAAAATTCTCAGGAATGGTAGAAGGAAGTTATGAAACCTCAACAGTAAAGGAAGAAAATAGTGAAAATAGTAAAGAATAAAAGAGGTGGTGAAAATGAAAATCGCTGTGATTAGAGTAAGAGGTACTGTTGATATTAATCCTAAAATAAGGCATACTTTAGATTTGTTAAAACTACATAAAAAGAATTGGTTAACTTTCGTTGATAACGATGAAAAAAGCTTAGGAATGTTGAAAGTAATCAAAGATTGGGCTACTTATGGCGAAGTAGATTTAGAAACATTTAAAGAAGTTTTGAAAAAAAGAGGAAGAATTGCTGGGGATAAACCATTAACAGATGAATATGTCAAATCAAAATTGGGAATTAGTTTGGATGAATTTGCAGAAAAAGTTTATAATGGGGAAATGAAATTGAAAGATTTACCAGGATTAAAAAGATTTTTTAGATTAAATCCACCAAGAAAAGGATGGGAAAGAAAAGGAATTAAAAAGCCTTACTCAGTAGGAGGTGCTTTAGGTTATAGAGGAAAAGCAATTAATGATTTAATTAAAAGAATGTTATGAGGTGAGAAAAATGGAAAATATTTGTGTAAGTTGTAAAGTTAAGATAACAAATGACACAAAAGCTAGTAAATTCCCTTGCCCACACTGTGGTACATTAATAATAAGATGTGGTAAATGTAGGACTTTAGCTGTTGAATGGGTTTGTCCTAATTGTGGATTTAAGGGGCCTTAAACTTAAATTATTTTTTAACAATTTTTCTTTTATTCATAAAAATTTTTTTATTACAATTTTATGCATTTTACAGAAATTTTGAGTACTCTTATTTCTATTTTTATAGTAATAAGTTACGTTTTCACGCATTTTCTAGTAGATCTGAAAAATGAAAGTAAAAACATAAATCAAATAAACCAAACTACTAATGTGAATAATTCTTATCTTCAATTAGGAAAAAATTATAGTGTTGTTGGTTTTAATCATGAAAATAATTTAGGTAGTTATAACAATAAAATTAAGATTAAAAATAAAACTTCGAAGAAATTTTATATAGTATTAGCTAATGCATGGTTACAGCTCTATGATAGTAAAAACAAAAAAGATCCTTTAGCATTTAATAATGAGAATTTCCATTTTGAAAATAAAGATTTAGTATTTAAAGTTTGTGGTAGTAAAAAAAGAGTGGAATTAAGATTTAAGGAAGAATGGAGAATTAATGAAAATAAAAATATAAAAGTTAAAGTAAAATTTAATCCTTTAGATTCTGAAGAATTTACTTTTTTACAAATATTGAGTTATGATTTAAATAAAGGTTCAAAATATTACAAGCCTTTATTAAGAATCCATTGGAATAAAAACTATAAAGGAAAAGAAAATCACATTTGGGCTACTTTAAGATTGTCTCTTTACGAAAACAAATTTAAAAAATTTGATTTAGGAGATTATAACGGAGATTATATTGATGTATTAGTAAAAATAAATAATAAAACTCTAAAAGTTTATATTAATAATGAACTAAAAATTGAAGAGAAAATAGAAAATTGGGAATATACCAACTACTTCAAGGCAGGAGTATATATACAAAAAGGAGGTTGTGCTGAAGCTAAGTTTGAAAAGATAATTGTTAATGATGATAAAGAGCTAAAACTACAAAACAAATTAGAAACAATTAAAAAATACCCAATAAACTGGTTTTGGAAATTAGAAAATGCTTTAACTAATGAAGAAATTGAACAAGATTATTACCTTTACGATATTGATCTTTTTGATAATTCAAAAGAAACAATAAAAAAACTAAAGGAAAAAGGAAAAATTGTTATTTGTTATTTTTCTTTCGGCACTTATGAAGATTGGAGGGAAGACACTAATTCAATATCTAGAGAATTACTAGGAAATAAATTAGACAATTGGGAAGGAGAAAGATGGTGGGATATTAGAAATAAAGGAATAATAAATTTGCTTAAAAAAAGAATAGATTTGGCCAAAGAAAAAGGATGTGATGGAATAGAAATGGATAATATAGATATATATAAAAATAATAATGGATTAGGAATTAAAAAAGAAGATGTGATAAGGGCTTTTAAAGAATTATCAGAATATGCTAAGTCTGAAGGATTATTGGTAGTACTAAAAAACAGCCCTGAGTTGATAGAGGAGTTAAAAGACTATTACGACTTAATTTTAGCCGAAGAATGTTTTGAATTTAATGAATGCAATCAATACTTAAAATCAAATAAACCAATAATAGATGTTGAATATAACTTAAATAAAAACCAATTTTGTAAAGAAGCTAAAAAACTTAAAATTTCTGCAGTAAAAGCTTGTTATGAACTAAATGGTTGTTGGAATCCTTGTTTTAAATAGTTAAAAAGAAAAATAAAAAATCTTAAATAAAGCTTTTCCTTTTGATAAAATAAGCTTTATTATTTAAAAATTAAAGCAACATCTAAAAAGCTTACTTTTAAAAACTTTATAAATTTTATGCTTAAATAAAAAATGTAAATAGCCCCGTGGTGTAGCGGTTATCATCCTCGGCTTTGGACCGAGGGACCCAGGTTCGAATCCTGGCGGGGCTACTCTTTCTTCTTAAAGCACAAATTAAGACTAATAGTGGAAAAAGGAAAAAACAACAAAAATCATAAAAAAGTAAATCCTTAGAATAATCTAAATAGGTATTTATAAGAGTTTGAGTTAACTTTAATTTATCTTATTTTCTTTAGCCTTATCCAAATCTATAACCACTAAAGTAGGACAATATAAGTTATAATAACCAAATAAATAAAAACTTATCACTTTTTTAGGTAAATTTTTAACGTTAACCCCTTCTTTCAGACTTGTACAATTATAACTTTTTAAAAAAGAAATATTACAATTTTCTTTGATTAAACAATATCTTAAACTTTCGTTTTTTCCGATTTTGTTATAAAAGTAATTTAGTAAAACATAATTTTCATTTTGATATTGCTGATTTAAATAAAAAAGAGGTAAAGAAAAAATTAATAAAATCCAGATAGCAAATATAGCCTCTAAAGTTAAGTTCATTTTGTTTTTAAGATGTTGGATATATGTAATGCAATAAAATAATTACTAAAGCAACTCCTAATACTAAATAAAAAAATTGTTTTGGTGTTAAATAATATTTAGTTTTTAGGTCGCTATAGAAAGTTGTAATTCCTGCCATACTTGGTGGAATAAAATTTCTTTTTACACTCATATATTATTTAAAAAGCTAAGATTTATAAATATTAAGAACTTGATTATAAAATGGTTTTATCAATTCAAAAAAGGTGGTATATTCATTAATTTTTTTAATTTGATTAATGTAAACAATTCTTCAATTACAAAAGTTTCAAAAATTGGATTTTTTCTTGAAAAAATATCAATATTAAAGGTGGTAAAAGATGTTTGAGCCTCTAAAAGGGTTTAGAGACTACTATCCAAAAGACTGGAGAGAAATTAATGAAAACCTATTTCTCAAAGCGAGAGAGGTTGCAAAATCTTTTGGTTTTGAAGAGATTGAGATGCCTATAATTGAAAGAACAGAATTCCTAACTAAAAAAAGTGGTGAAGAGATAAAAGAGCAAATTTTCAATATTCTACCGAGAGAACTACTTCAAAAAAAAGAAATAAAAGTAGAAAAGCTAAAAAATTTAATAGAAATGTCGTTAAGATTCGATCTAACAATGCCTGCAATAAGAATGGCAATGAAAAGATATAAAGAATTGACAAAACCGATAAAATGGTTTTATATTGCTAAAAATTTTAGGTATGAAGAGCCCCAAAAAGGGAGAGATAGAGAATTTTTTCAAATTGGTGTTGAATTCTTTGGAGAAAAAAACTTTATTGCAGATTTAGAAGTATTAAATTTTGCAATAACTTTCTTGAATAAAATAGGGTTAAAAGGTTTATTTAAGGTAAAAGTAAATGATAGAAGGTTAATGGATTATTTAATTAGTCAATTAATTGAAAATAAAGAAGAAAAACAAAAATTATACAGGTTAATTGATAAAGTAAGAAAGATAAGTGAGGAAGAATTTAGAAAAGAAGCTTTTGACATATTAAAAGATGAAAGTAAAGTATCTAAGCTCTACAATCTAATAAAAAAACCAATGGGTTTAAATGAAGCAGAAAGATTTATTAAAGAATTATTAAATAAAGAGAACTTAAAAGAACAATTAATTCAAGAAATTGACTTTTTAAAATACTTAGAAAAAAAAGCAAACATAGAATTTGACCTTTCTATTGTTAGAGGTTTAGATTATTACACAGGTTTTGTTTTTGAGATTTATGATAAAGATGAGAAATATAGGTCTTTAGCAGGTGGGGGGAGATATGATAATTTAGCTGAAATATTAGGGTTTAAGGAAAAAGTTTATGCAACTGGAATGGCATTAGGACCATCAGTTTTAGAAGTTTTAATGAAGGATAAAAAAATTTGGAAAGAAAAAGAAGAAGAAAAGGATTTTATAATTATTCCTGTTTCAAAGAATGAATTATTGTATGCTTATGAAATTGCAGAAAAATTAAGAGAAAAAGGATTTAAAGTTGAGTTTGCCTATAAAAAGGGAATATCAAAAAATTTAGATTATGCAAATAGATTAAATACTAAATTTGCAGTAATTATTGGGGAAGAAGAGGTTAAAAATAACATTGTAACTATAAAAGATTTAGAAACAGGAATATCAAAAAATTTAAATGTAGATTTATTTATTGAAAGAATTGAAATAGATAAAATTGATGAATTACTTAACAAAACCCTAGAAGAAAGGTTTAAAGTTGTCTTAAAGATTAAAGAAATAAAAGAAAAGAACAATATACCTATTGAAGATAAAGAAAGGGAAAAAATAGTTTTAAACAAATTTAAAGGAAAATTTGAGGAAAATAAAAAAGAAATAGCTAAAAAAATAATTGAAGAAAGTAAAAAACTACAAGTAAAATGATTTGATATTTAAATTTTTAGTCTTTTTCATTATTTTTTCTCTAATTTTAGCAACTTCAAAAGGATTAGTTAAATAATAAAAATCAAAAGGAGGGAGAAAAATTAAATTGACTAATTCGTTGCTTTTATTTTTTAAATAAAGTTTTTTTAGCATTTCAACATTTATGTCTAAAAAGTCAGTAAACAAAAGAATTAAACTGTTTTTTAATTTAAATAATCTAATTAAGTTAATTTCTTTTCCAAAAGATTTTTCACTTAGTTCTTCTATTTTGTTTAAATTGTTTAATTTGAAGTTTGTAAAAGTGATCTTTTTCCCCAACCTTAACAAAAAAACTTGTTTAATCAAAGATTGGTTTTCAATTTTATTAAGTTCTCTTTTTAGATCCAAAAATAATTGTAAGTAGTACTTATTAACCAACAACAACTCATCAATAGCTAGAACTAAATTGGCAATTCTTTCCTCTTTAAATAACTTATAAATAGGTTTATTTCTTTTTATAGTAGAAGGCCAATGTATAAATTTTGCATTCTTTAAATCATTTTCAGTAATTGAATCAAAATCCAAACCTCTTAAGGAGTAAATTGAATTAAAAACACCTGCTAATATTTCAGAGGTTTTTTTCTTATATTCTTTTGACAAACCCTTTTTCAAAAATTTTTTAAAATAACCTAACATCTTCCATCAATAAAGTTTTTTTATAAATAACTTATTTAAATACAATTCTCCAAAAACAGTAGGCATTTCTATTTTCCATTTTAAAAGCACTTCAGGATTTACTTCTCCAATCTCTCCAACTTTCTCACCATCAACAAAAATAAAAGCCTGTCTTCCTTTTATAAATCTTGTTTCATCACTTTCTTTTAATTCGTAATCAATATCTAAACTTCTTAGTAAATAATCCACAATTTGTTTTGCATCGTTGAAAGTTATTTTATTTTCACTCCAAACAAAACCTAAATTTAACTCAGTTCTTTTATTTTTAATAATTTCTCCTATTTCAAAAATTTTTTGTGGGTAAGGATGTAAAGTGTTGTTGCTTAAAAAGTCCAAAAAGCTTGGAAGTAATGAAGGTCTTACTGTATTTAGGTTTTCATCTTGAGAGTTTATTATCTTTAAATCTTGTTTTAAATCTAACTCTTTTAATTTACTAGTGTGTGTTAAAATTTCCCCAATTTGTTCTAAAAACCCCAAACCAATCATTAACATTTTCAGCTTTTCTAATTTTTCATTATACTCTGCTAGCTCACCAATAGTAAATAATTGAGGTAAAGAAGCTTTTAGATTATTAATTCCTAAAGCAATAATTAAATCCTCTATTATATCTTGTTCTGTGTGCAAATCAAACCTATACCAAGGTTTAAATAGCTTGTTATTTTCTTCAATATAAGCCATTTTCTGCAATAATTCTTTAACCTCATTCCAATTTAAGTTTTCTTTAGTATATAAATTCCAATTGAAGTTGTTTTCATTTACTTCTTCTTTTTTAATCAAGTCTTTTGTTTTTATTTCTTCTTTTCCAAAAATATGTGTAACGCTTTTTATTTTTCCCTTTAAAATAGTGTGAAGTATTTTTATTAAAAAAGGCAAATGTTTTTTTAAGTAATTTAAATCATCCCCACTAATTTCAACCCATATATTTTTTGTATTAATTGAAACATTTCCAGCATCGTTAGAGTTTATAATTGGCGGAACTGATAAAATATTATTCTCCTCATCAAGAAAAACAGGCCAATACCTTTCTTTTTCATACTCTTTCAACAAATGACCAAATTCTTTTCCTTTTTCAGTGTTTAACAATTCTTTTCCAACAATCTCTTTTTCTTCTTTTAAAGGAACAAACCTTACCTCTTCAGGCTTCAAAGCTTTAAAATAAATGTTTCCTTTAATTTTATCTAGATCATAAATACCAATAGCAGCTTTTTTTCTTTTTCTGAATAATGAAGTGTGGATTTTCTCTTGTAATTCAATAATTTCTTTTAATTTTTCTTCATCAATTTCAATGTTTTCTAAAATGAATGACAAACTTTTTCTTTTATTTTTTTCATCAATAAAGACTTTTAAACTGCTTTCTTCAATTTTTGGAAACTCAGCTTTTTTTAAACCTAAGAAGTATTTTAAATGTTCTATCAAACTTTCAGTTGAAAACAATTCCAATCTACTTGGGACAATATCTAATTCAATATAATTTTCACTTTCATTAACTTCTTCAACTTCAATTCCGTAATGGAATAACAATTCTTCTAACTCATTAGTTGTTAAATTTAATTCTTTTTTTATCTTTTCTAAATTAGCTTTTAATTTAGGCATTTAAAAGAATTATGTTAATTTTTATAAATTCTATTTTGCAACTGATGCATTAGTTGAAAACGCCCTCTACCATAAGAATGAAAATAACACAAACTTTGTCGAAGTTTGACCTCTGTAGGTGTACTCGCTAT
>CAZGMV010000011.1:0-11375 GCA_964526875.1 Candidatus Woesearchaeota archaeon
TTAAAATAAATTTAATTAATCTTTCTTTTCTTTTAAATTTCATTAAAAATTAAAAAATAAAAAGATTTAAAAATAACTTTAATAACCTTTTAGTAATAAAAATAAATCCTAAAGTTTAATACTAAATTAATTAGTACAACATCTATTTATAAATTTTATTATTTATTGACAATTATGTTACAAGAAGAATTATTAAAAAAAATGCAAGAATTTCAAACATTACAACAACAATTACAAACATTAGTAATGCAAAGGCAGGCAATTAACCAACAACTTAGTGAAATAGAAGAAGCTTTAGAAGAAGTTGAAAAAACTAATGGAAAAATATTTAAAATAATAGGAGATGTATTTGTCGAAAAAGAAAAAGAAGTTTTAATTGAAGAACTAAAAT
Source organism: Candidatus Woesearchaeota archaeon (assembly GCA_964526875.1). GTDB lineage: Archaea > Nanobdellota > Nanobdellia > CAZGMV01 > CAZGMV01 > CAZGMV01. Next base: position 392 of record CAZGMV010000011.1, read on the forward strand.
CAAAAAAAGAACTACTAGAAATTAAATTAGACTCTTTAGTAAAACATGAAGATTTAATTAAAGAAAAATTAATTAAATTGCAAGGAGAATTAAATGAATTAAGTAAATTAACCCATAATGTTTATACAAACGAAAAAGATAAAGTTGAATAAAAGAAAATAGTTTTAAAATGGAATTATTATATTATTTATTTCTTTTTCTTTTTGCATTTTTAGAATCTTTAATTAATCCTTTTCCAGTAGACCTGTTTATTATTTATCTTATAAAAAAAGAATATAACTTTTTGTTGACAGTATTAGTAGCTTTAATTGGCAATGTTTTAGGGGCTCTATTAGCATATCAAATAGGACTAAAAATAAAAAAAGAAAAAAAATTAGAAAGTTTCTTAGAAAAATTAAAATTAAATTATTTTATTAAGGTTTATGAAAAGAAAAAAGACTTTTTATTATTTTTTTCAACATTTACTCCTCTACCTTACAAAGTCTTTACATATTTAAGTGGTTATTTTGAAATGAATTTATTTTTGTTTGTTTTTTATTCTATAATTGGAAGGGGAGCAAGATACTTAACAGTAGCTTTTATCGCTAATTCTTTAACAATAAAACAGATAATAATTTTAGCGTTAATTTTATTCCCTGTTTACATCTTAACAGAAAAAATTTTAAGTAAAAAATTATATTAATATATAATAAAACCAATTTTCTAAAATAGCAAATTTTTTAAATATTAAGTTTTTTCTTTTAAATGGCTAAAAAGTTTAATACAGAAGTTCCTAAAAAAGAAGAAGAAATACTTAAATTTTGGGAAGAGAACAAGATATACAAAAAATGGGTTGAAAAATTAAAGGATAAGCCAAAGTTTTATTATTTAGATGGCCCACCATATGCTAATGGACAAATACACTTAGGACATGCTTGGGGAAAAGCTCTAAGAGATATGGTTATGAGATTTAAAAGGAAAAGAGGATTTGATGTTTTTGATAGACCTGGTTTTGACATGCATGGTTTACCTATAGAAAAAAAAGTTGAACAAAAATTAAATTTAGAAGATAAAACAGAAATAGGGAAAAAAATTTCTATAGAAGAATTTATTGAGAAATGTAAAGAGTTTTCTCTAGAAATGGCTAAAAAAATGATCGTAGACTTTAAAAGATTAGGAGTTTTTATGAACTGGGATAACCCTTATTACTCAATAACTAACGAATTTATTGCAAATGCTTGGTTTGGATTAAAAAAAGCGTATGAAAAAGGTTTGGTTTATGAGGGAGAAACTGTTAACTACTATTGTGAACATTGTGTAACTGTTTTGGCTAAACATGAATTAGAATACAAAGAAAGAGAAGATCCTTCTATCTTTATTAGAATGAAAATTGATGAAAATGATAAAAAAGCTAAAGAATTAGGTTTAGAAGATTCTTATTTCTTAGTTTGGACTACAACTCCTTGGACTTTACCATTTAATCTTGGAATTATGGTTAATCCTGATGAGGATTATGTTCTAGTTGAGATCGAAAGAAACGGAAAAAATGAAAAATATATCATTGCAAAAAAACTACTAGGAGTTATTCTAGGAGTAATTAATGCTAAACTAGTTGAAAAAATAAAAGAATTTAAAGGAAAAGACTTAGAAGGAGTTTCTTATAAACCCTTATTCAACTATGAAATTTACAAGAAAATAAAGGAAGAAAATCCAAATGCATTTACAGTTTGGTTAGCAGATTTTGTCTCAATGGATTCAGGTACTGGTTTAGTTCACGGGGCTCCAGGCTGTGGGCCAGAAGACTTTGAAATAGGTAGAAAATATAATGTAAAACCCCTTAATTTATTAGATGAAAGAGGCTTCTTTGGAAAAGAATTTCCAGATTTCCAAGGATTAAGAGCAAAAGTTGACGATAAAAAAATTATCCAAATTTTGAAAGAAAAAGGAATTTTAATCTTTGAAACTACAATTGCACACCAATATGCACATTGTTGGAGGTGTAAAAACCCTATTATCTTTAAAACCACAAAACAATGGTTTATTAAAGTTTCTAGTTTAAAAGATAAGTTATTGGAATTCAATGAAAAAAATGTTAGTTGGGTTCCTAAATCTGGTAAAAATGCTTTTAATTCTTGGTTAAACAACCTACAAGACTGGGTAATTAGCAGACAAAGATATTGGGGCATCCCTATTCCAATTTGGAAATGTGAAAAATGTGGTTATTGGGAACTACTAAGTTTAGAAGACTTCAAACTAAGAGAACAATTAAAATTAAATAATGTTGAAGATTACCATATTCCACACATAGATAAAGTAAAGTTTGTTTGTCCTAAATGTGAAGGAGAAATGAAAAGAGTCCCAGATATTTTAGACGTTTGGTTGGATTCAGGAACTACATCTTGGAATGCTTTAGATTATCCACACAATAAAAAAGATGAATTATTAAAGAAATATTATCCAATAGATTTTATAGTTGAAGGAAAAGATCAAATAAGAGGCTGGTTTAATACATTGGCTAGTATGGGAATGATTGTATTTGATGAAATACCTTATAGAAACGTTTATATGCATGGTTTTATTAATGACGCTTATGGAAGAAAAATGAGTAAAAGCTTAGGTAACGTAATTAGTCCTTATGAAGTAATCGACCAATTTGGAGCAGATGCTTTTAGATACTATGCTATTGGTGGAACAGCGCCAGGAGAAGATTTAAATTATAACCACGAAGATATTAAAGTTAAATTTAGAAATTTAAATATCTTAAGAAATACTGCAAAATACTTAAGAGAACATTTGGAATTATTTGATATCAACCCTAAAGAAATAGAACTTTATAAAGAAGAATTGTCAATTAAGGAAAAATACATCTTACATATTTTAAATTCAAGACTTAGAGAGGCTACTGGGTTAATGGAAAAATATGAATTAAATAAAGTACCATGGGTTTTAGAAGAAATTTTCTTAGAATTGAGTAAATTCTATATCAAAACAATTAGAGAAGAATTAGCTAATAAAGAGAGGATTAAAACAATAATTAAGGTAATTTATGAAGTTCTATTTAAAACAATTAACGCTTTTTCAATTATATGTCCATTTATTACTGAAGAAATTTATTTGAACACTTTCAAAAAATTTGAAAAGGAAGAAAGTATCAATTTCTTTGAATGGCCAAAAGTAGAAGAAGAATTTATTAACGAAAAAATTGAAGAATTAATTAAAAAAACAGAAAAAATAATTGAAAGAGTTTTAAGTTTAAGAGAAAAAGAAAAAATTAATGTAAGATGGCCTTTGAAGAGATTAATTATAAAAGATAAAGAGATTGTTAAAAACAAAGAATTGGTTAAATTGATCAAAGAGATTGTTAATGTCAAAGAAGTAGTTGAAGAAGGAAAGGAAAAAGAACATGTCTGGGATGAAGTTGAATATAAAGGGAAAAAAATTAAGATTGGTTTACATACAAAAATAGATGATGAACTGTTTAAAGAAGGATTTACTAGAGAAATAATTAGAAGAGTGCAAATGATGAGAAAAGAGTTAGGATTAACTAAAGATAAAGAAATTGAAGTGTTTATTGAAGTTGATGATGAACTAAAAAATAAAGTAGATGTAGAAGAAATAAAACAAAAAACAAATGCAAAAAGAGTTTTAATCAACGAATTGGTTAATATTGAATTAGACAAAGAAAAAGAATTTAAAATAAAAGAACACAAAGTTGTTATAAAAGTTTTAGTTCTTTAGTTTTATTTTTTTAGGCTATTCTTTAATTCTTCTTTAAAAACACTAAACACTTCAATTTCTTTTAAAACACCTTCAAATTCTTCTTGATAAAGTTTTTCAGGTAGATTATGGAGAATTTCTTTTTTACAAGAAGGTTCAAATTCCAATAATTTTGGCCAATTTTCAGTTTCTTCTTTTTCAGATTCTTTAAATTCTGTATCATATTTTTCCATATATCTTTGTTTCATACAGTTATATAAGAGTCCAAAATAACCATTACTATCTTTAAGTTTTTTTGCTAAATTTGAATAATAAAATATTACTTCTCTTTCTTCAATTTCCATCCTCCTTTTTAATTCTTCAAGTATTCTTTTAGTGAACAAAACATTAGGGTTTTCAGTATAAGGATTGAAAATGTGTTTAATATAAAGAAGTTTATTAATTATATCTCTTTTTTCTTCCAAATATCTAAGACTTCCTTGCTTGAAACTTGTAATTTTTTTATAAATCTCTGATTCCATACCTGTTTTAAAAACTACTAATTTTCGATAATGTTCACCTATAAATATTTCACTGCTTGTTCTGAAAATAAATTCAGTTATCTTAGAAGAAGCAAGATCTGAGTAAAAAAAAGGATAAATTTCTCTTGGTAAGAAAGATCTTTTTTCTATAAAAGAAGAATAAACTTCTTTACTTTTTTGTTTTAAATCTTCCTTAAAATTTCTTGAGAAATTAGGTAAAAGACTTTCAACAACCTTATAAAGAGTACTATCTTTAACCTCCATTTAGTAGTAAAATCAAAATATTTATAAACTTAAAAAGTAAAAGAAAAGTAAAAGATTTGTAAAGTTAATGTTGTTTATATGAAAAGTCAAATGTGGAAAGTGAAGAAAGATGAAAAGAAAATGGATGTTATGTTTTATAGCTATAATTTTTAGTGCGGTAATTATTTACTCAATTTATTTTCACCATTCTTCACTTTCTTCTACCTTTTCGTATGATTTAGATGGAGATGGAAAAAAAGATTACACTTATAAACAACTAAAAAACGGTTATGTTGGGGAAATTGAATTAAATAATTTTGAGCTTAAAGTGGATGAGAAGGATGGAAGATATTATGTTATTAAAAAAAATTTAGAAGGAGAGTCAAATGAAATGAAATTAAACAAAGAAAGAAAAGATATAGCTAAACAGTTAAAAGAAATAAAAAGAATGGAAAAAGCCAACAAGAAGAATGAAAATAAAGAGAAAAAAGTGGAACCTTTTATAATCAAAGAGAATAAAGAAAGCAACAAAAGTGAAGAGATTTATTTATTAACCTCTTATAACAAAAACAAAGCTAATTATTCAATGAAAATTGTTTCATTCCCTTTTGGAGACGCTCTTTATAAAGATGAAAATGGTAATTATAAAACGGATAAAATTTATTTAGCATCTGGAAAAGTAGTTCTACAATTTCCTAAAAATGAAAAAGAAAAGGAAAGAAAAAATTTTACGATATGTTTAGATTTGAATAAAAATAGCGTGTGTGATGTTATAATTTCAACCAGTCCTTTAAAAGTTAAAGAAATTAGTAAAGTTGAATTATTAAAAGCTTTTTCTAAAAAACCTGAGTTAGTTAAAAATATAAGCTACATTATTCAGTGTGTAAAAGATAAAAAATATGAGGAATTGGAAAAAGTTCTTTCAGTTTATCCAGATCTTTATTCCCTTTATTTATACTTCAAAAACAACAAATTTGATATAAATGAGTTTCTTAAATATTATGAATTCTACGATTTCACAACCAATGCAAATGAGACGCTTAATAAAAAAGAATTACAAAAAAATAAAACACAAAAACAGGAAAACACAAACATTTCAACTAATTTAACATTGACAAATACATCAATTCCAACAATTTCATCAAATTCATCAAATCAAAGCTGTAATGATTATTTAAACTTTAACAATCCTAAAGAAGTTGTTTTTTATTATTACAAATTATTAGAAAGATCAATTAACCCTTATTGCTTGTTTGATGATAAATTTAACAATATTGGCTATATTAAAGACATCCATGAAATCCTTTTAAGCGCGTATCCTTATTTAAGGTATAACATCTCAAATATCCAATGTTATGATTTTGAAAATGAGATAGTGTTATGTAAATACCACTTAAAAGGAGAAATTAAAGATAGAAAATTGCGTGTAAAAGAGATAGAGGGAAATTACTTAACTTTCATTGATAATAAAACTAAAAAAATTATAAATATTGGTAAAGAAGGTGATGTTGAATGAGAAGATTAGTGCTTTCCTTAAGCATTTTTCTTTTGTTGCTTAATTACTCCTTTAGCATAGATTTGCTAACAGCATTCCACAACTCTTTTAAATTAAACAAAGTAGTTGTTGAAGGAAATGAGACTTATGGTAGTTTTGTTTTTACAAAGCCATTAGATATTGGAAAAGGAGAAATAATATTAGAAAATCCAGATATTTTTGATTGTAATAGGAATTCAAATAACATGAAAGATTATATTGGTTGTTCCACTCCTTTATTACCATTAAAAGAGGATAGTGATAATGATGGAGTAAGCGATGGTATTGAGGAATTACTTTCAAGTTTTGTGTATGTTGATGAAAAGCACAGATTTTTTCTTTTAGATCCTTACAATCCCGATAATGATAATGATGGGTTAAAAGATGGGGAAGAGCTTTATTTTTACAAATCCTATCCTTTTTTATATGATAGTGATGGAGATAAGATTTGGGATTATGATGAGGTTAATGGTGTGTATGTAGAATGTTCTAACAGACAATGTGTTATATTTAGATATGGGCTTTTTCCAACAGAAAATGGAGACCTCAAAGCAGAATACAAAAAAATTGCAGTTGTTAATACCCAAAGCAATTTAGAAGGAAAGTATTTCTTTAAACCAACAAATCCAAATTCAAAAGATAGTGATAATGATGGTATTGATGATTGGAATGAAATTATCTTAGCTTTAGAATATTCTTCTTTAGACAATTTATTTGAAACGCCAATTAGTCCAGATGTAGACGGAGATGGGTTAAAAGATGGGGAAGAATTGTTTTCATATGCTAAACTAAAATCTTCTTTCTGTCTACAAGCTAAATCTTTTGTTAATACTCCTTATCTGTTAGAAAATAATGAAGATTATGTGTATTTAGCTTTCTCTAAGGATAGTGATGGAGATGGAGTAAGTGACAAAGAGGAAATAATTAAATATCATTCTTGCCCTATTTCTAAAGATAGTGATGATGATGGCTTAACAGATGGAAAAGAAGTGGTTTATTCCACAAACCTTACTCTTAAGGATACAGATGGAGATGGATTAATGGATGGAGAAGAAGTGAATAAATCTTTGTCTTTCATTAAAATTGGGAATCATACTATTTACTACACTACCGATCCTTTGAATCCTGATACAGATGGAGATGGGTTAAAAGATGGGGAAGAAGTGAAAGGAATACCTGTTGTAATAGAAAAAGTGATTCCTTCAGATTCTCATGTTAATGAATGCGGGCAAAGGGAAGTGGAAAATTATACATTAAGCTATGAAGTAAAGAAAATGATAACTTTGCCAGATAATCCAGATAGTGATGGAGATGGAGTAAATGATAATGAAGATTTGGCAGTTTTTGATTTTGTGGATAGTGATGAAGATGGATTAAATGATAAAGAAGATCCTTGTCCTTTCTCTAATGACTGTGATTATGATGGATTAAGTGATAAAGAAGAAAAGGAGATTGGAACAAATCCTTTAAAGATTGATAGTGATTGTGATTATTTGAGTGATTATTATGAGGCTAGGGTACCTAAGCTAAATCCTTTAAATCCAGATATTGATGGAGATGGTGTGTTAGATGGGGAAGAATATCTTTATTATAACCCTAATTCAGGTTGTATCCATAATATAGAACTTATGAAAGATGCACATCCAAACCCTCCTTATGGCGTTGATCCACCAATTATAATATTGAGAACTGAAAAAGGGGAAAAGAAAATTGACGGATCGTGTGAAAAGGGAAATGAAGAGAGTAAAAAAGTGAAATATAAAGAAGGAAAAAATATTGTTATTTCCTCTTTATCTACTAACGCAAAAGTTGATCAAAACAACATATTTTGCACATTAAATAAGCCTTCCTTTACTTTATCTGTTGAGAAATCAAGTTATGCAATTTATGAAAATGAAAATAAACATTCCTGTGAATTAAAAGATGTTAAAGTTAATGGTTTTGATGATTTTGATGTTAAAGTTGATGATAAAAGATTAATCTTCACTTACGAAGGAAATTTAGAAAAAAGCTTTTCCTTATTTGATTACGGTTATTTTATTTTTGAATTTGATTGTGGGGAATATGGGGAAAGAGATGTTTCTGAAAAAATTTATCTTTTTGCAGACCATATAAAGAAGCCAAAAATTTCCTTTTCCTTTTTAAAGTGGGATAAAGATTTAAATGTTGGTATTGCTTCTGTTAAATGTGAAAATTGTAATTCCTTATTTGTTAGAGCCTCAGATGCAACAATAAGTGGTAGACATTATTATGAGAAAAAAATCAATTATAATGGAAAAATAGAAAAAGTCATTAGAGTTGTGCCAATTAAAAGATTTTGTAAAGTTGATTATGATATTGGGGAAATTTATTTGAAGAATGAAGATAAAATAGAGGCTGTTAAAACAGGAAAGGAAATAGGGAAGGAATTTGCTAAAGCAACGCTTTCTAAATCAAAACTTGCAAAAGTTGGTTATAGTGCTATAGCAATTATCAAAAGTGTCAAAACAGTATTTGGAGGAATAGAAGTAATGATTCCAGAAGAGGAGATAGAAGAAGAAGGAAAAAATAAAAATGCTAATTTCAAAGAGGCAATAAAGGATTATTTAATTGATAAGGGAGTAGATGCTATTTTAGAAGGAGTGGAAAAGGGATTGGATAAATATGAGGAAAAAATAAGGACAAAAAATCACGATTTCAAAGTGATTGTAAAGGCTTGTAATTCCAAAGAGTGTGTTAAGGAAGAATATACAGTCCAAGGTTATATTTGTGATTAAAAGCCAAATCTCTTATAATTTATTTATTTTTTTAGATACAAAATATTTATAAAACTATACAAAAAGGCTTTAAAAGTTATGGATTGCTTTTCAAACATATATGAAATTTTTAAAAGCATTCAAGGGGAAGGAAAAAATCAGGGGAAAATTTCTTTATTTATAAAGTTTAATAAATGTAATTTTAAGATGTGTATGGTGTGATACTAAGTATATAAATAATAAAGAAAAAAACATAACTGAAAAAGAATTAAAAGAATTCTTAAAAATTAATAAAAATGTCAAGAATGTTGTTTTTACAGGTGGAGAACCCTTACTTTTTCAAAAAGATATAATGAATCTAGTTAAGATCATTGAAAATATAGATCATAACAGAAGTTATGAAATAGAAACAAATGGAACTATTGGACTAAAGAATGATTTTTAGATTTCATCAAAAAAAGAAGCTTTTTATTCAATATTTCCCCAAAACCTTCATGGTCTCAACCAACAAAATCTAAAACTTATCCTATCTTAATAGAACAACTAAAAAAAGAAAAAATACCTTTTATTGTTAAATTTGTTGTAAATGATAGAAAAGATGAGGAATTTGTTTTAGAAACTGCTGAAGATTTTGAGTTAGAAAGTGATATCGTTTATATATAACTTAATTGTCTGAATAAAAAAGAGTGTTTGCTAATAAGGCAAAAGAGTTATTAAATTCTGTATAGACAATAATTTCAATTTTTCTTCTAGATTACACTTTATTTAACGTTAAATAAGTTAAATAAATAAAATTACACCTTTTGTTTTTTCTTATACCTTCCTCTTTCTTCAATTTCTTCGATTCTTTTAACTATTTTCTCCTTATCCTTTTGTTTATAATTTTCTAAAAACAAGTCAAAAAGATCTTTTTTACCTTCTAAACTTAGAACATCCTTCAAAACAACTAAATCTGTTGCTTTATCCTCAATATGATCAGAGAAATAAGCTAAACCAAAGTCAATTAAATAGAGTTCTTGTTCCTTTAAAATAAAATTCTTTAATGTTAAATCACCATGTATTATTCCTTTATCATGTAACTTACTAACTAATTCCGCCATTTTTTTTATTATTTCATTATCTAAACCTTCCAAATCTTTAATCTCTTTTAAAGTTTTTCCATTAATCAATTCCATTTTTATTGTAAAGTCTTTTACTTCTAAAACTTTAGGAACGTTAATTACATTTTCCAACTTTTTTAGAATTTTAGCCTCTTTTTTAGTTCTTTTTTTCCTTACATACTCATCAAATTCCTTAATCCTATAACTTTTAGAAATTCTTTCTTTAACTACTATTTTATTCTCAAAATCTAAGATAACAACGGCCTCCGCCCCTTTTTTATTAAACATCATTTTACTCTTTCAATTCATAAACTTCTTTTTCAACAAAATCCAAAACTTTCTCTAACAACTTAGGATCTATTTCAACCTTTAAAATGAAATCAGCAAATATTTGTTCTTTCCCATTATATTCCTTAAAAGTCCCTCTAACTTTAACTAAATCTCCAACATTAATATCTTTAACGTTAAAATCATCATTATAAAAAACTCTAACTTTTTTATCTTTCCAAGTAATTTCTAAATTAGAAAAATCCTCATTCTTTTTTACTACAACACCATAACTCATTATTTTTTTATATTGAAATAAAGGATTCAATCTGTTTAAAGATACTAAATAACTTCCAACCATTTCTTAATTTAATAAAAAACATTTAAAAATTTTGGGTTTTATGATATTTATAATGGCAAAAAAAATTGGAAAAAAAGGAGCTTTTGCTTTAGATATTGAAACACTAGTTAAATTAATACTTCTAATAAGCTTTTTAGTATTAGTTAGTTTAATAATCTTCAGCTTAATTAAAAACAATTTCGTTATTGACTGGCTAAAAAATCTTTAAATTTTTTAATTACAAAATTTGAATATTATCATTAAGAAAACAATAAATAAAAGCAGTGTCAACTGATGTACCAGTTGCAAAAGAAAGTTTATAAACATAAATGCTAAATATTATTTAATGCCTAAGCAAGAAAACAAAGAGAAAAAGTTATTGTCTTACAAGGACATTCTCCCACAACTAAAAGAAATAAAAAAAGAAATAGCAAAGATTTTAGGAACTAATGATTTTGAATTGATTGTTTTTGGCTCTTATGCAAGAGGAGAAGCTAGAGAGGATAGTGATTTGGATTTGTTGTTGTTAACAAAGGAAAAAATGGGTT
>CAZGMV010000012.1:0-10546 GCA_964526875.1 Candidatus Woesearchaeota archaeon
GATACTTTATTTGTAATTGCCGCAGGTAACGCTGGAAATGATAAAAAACATTATACAGCAAATAATGGGGATTTAATAACTTTGTTTGAAGGAGATACTTCTTCATTATTTTCATATTTGCGTTTTAAAAGTTATAATGGAAATCCAATTAATTTAACTTTTTATAATTCTTCTGGAGATCTAATTGGCTGGATAAAGTGGAATAGTTCTTTGGGTTATTATGAGGTCTATAATACTTCTCAATTAAGTTTTGATTTCGGTAATGATGGGTTTATAGACATATCTGATTCACAAAGTGGTTATAGTAATGAAAGGAATTTGGAAGTATATTTAGGAAGTAACGTGTTAGATAAAGTACAAATTAAAATTGAGACAGTTAATAATGAAAAGGTTGATGTCTTTGCTTTACCTTTTTCTTCTTCATCTCATGATTATTTAAGTCCTAACGATCCTTATGCAACTATTCTTTCTCCTGCTATTTCACCTTATGCAATTTCTGTAGGTTCTATAAATACTAAAAATAGTTATTTTTATTTTGATAGTTTAGCAAAAATTTATAAAAAAATTAATGGAGAATATTGGCTTGGAGAAGTCGGAAATATATCTTCCTTTTCATCAAGAGGTTCTTCATTAGCTAATTTAACTAAACCTAATGTCTTAGCTCCAGGAGCTATAATCTTTGGGGCATATTTAAATTACAGCAATTATTGTATAGTAAATAAAACCTTAAATATAAACTATCCACCAATTATGGTTCCTATTATTCCTATTTACGGGGTTAATAATAGTTATTTAATCCCAAAACAAGGTACTTCAATGGCAACTCCTATAGTTAGTGGTTTAGTTTCTTTAATAAAAGCTGTTTTACCTCATGGAAATTCTAGTTTAATAAAAGCAATATTATATAATTCAACTTCTTTAAATACTTATTTAGTTAATCTTAAAAAAGAAGATAGAGGTTATGGTCTAGTTAATTATTCTCTAATTGAAAAAAATATACCAAAACTTTACTTAATTAATTATTTTGTAGATTATATAAACAAAAAATTGACTTTAAAACTGAATAATCCAACCTCATTTCCAATTCCTTACATAAACATCAGTTTAAATGGAAGTAGTTTAATAACTTCTCTAAACTCTTCTTTAAATGAAATTACATTTACTTTACCAGAAAATATTGATCTTACTAAAAATTACACTTTACTTTTAGAAGGAGATTTTTTAAATAGCCCAGTAAATTATACGATACACCTTCAAGCTCCTAATATTACAATACAAAATGTTTCTTATTTCATTGAACTAAATTATAGTGATTTCGGTTTCTCAATAAAAAATTTAACTCTAAATATAACATTAAATTATTCAAGCAATTTTATTGGCAATGTTAGTTGTTTAATTACGAATATGAATAAAGAATTTACTATGGAAGAAAACACAACAAAGACAATAACAATTCCTTTTTATCTAAATGAAAGCAATATTTTACAAATAGAGTGTACAAACAATATTAACAACTTAACTTATGAAATTCAAATATCGGATTTATTTAAGGAAAATAATTATTTAACTTATAAACCGGAAATAAACATAAGCTTTTGGAATAATATCTCAAATATCCTTCAAAATGAAACTTTGTTTTTAAAACTTCCTAATTTAAACACCGTTCAACTAAATAAAGGAGATTCCTTTAATTACACTTATAGCTTAGAGAATTTAACAAACTTTAACAACATTGCTGACAATTATTCCATTAAAATAAAACAAGGGGATCTAGAAATTGATAATATTGTAATTAGTTATTACTCTAACATTTCTTTAGCTAATTTAAGTGTTCAAGAGCTAGTGGTTGATGAAAATAGCTCTTTATACATAAGACCTTTAGTTAATTTAATTAACTATAGTAAAGCTTTGCCTAATTGTAATTTAAGCTATTACTTAAATAATTCTATGATTTTAAGTAAAAAAATTAATTATTCTGGGTTAATTAATTTAAATGAGAGCGAATTTAAATTTTTTAACATTTCATTTAACAAAACGTACATTCTAAATGTTACACTTACTTGTACAAACAATTATTTAGAAAAGCAAAATAAAAACCTAACTTTATACTACAATTCAAGTGATTACGAAGTTTATTTAAATAACGACATGCTTTTCTCAATTAATCAAAGCTCTTTCTTTAAAAATATTACTTTAACTTTTATCAATTTGAGTAATTTAAGCAGGATTGAGCTAAAAGTATTTACTAAAAATCTTGTTAAGAATTTTTACTATAACAATCAAACCCAAGATTTCTTAAAAACAGGAAATAATTATTCTCTGCAAATAGAACCGTTTGATTATTATAAAGCTGAAAATTACATTCCTTTAACCTTTAATATAACTGACTTAAATGAGAAAAGTTTAAACATTAATTTTAGTGCTTTGATAAGTTTAGAAATTAATCAAACAGAGGTTAAGTATTTTACAAGATCGTTTAATTTTAATTTTACAGTAAAAAAACCGAAAATTAACTTAAGTTTTAAGAATGACAACCCTTACACAACAAAGTTAAATTACTTGGGAAAAGACAGTTTGTTTTTCATAAACCTAATAAACAATGAAAGCCAAAATTTAAGTTTAAAATTCAACTTTTTAGAGAACTTTAATTTAAATTATACAATTTTTTCTAACTTTGGAAGTGATGAAAATAAAACCTTATTGCTAATTAATACTACTCCTAACTTTGGAGAAGGTTCTAGTAATTTAATTTTCTTGGCTAAAGACAGTTATTACAATTTCACAATATTTAAATTCAACCAACCATTTTATTATGACTTAATTTTTCCTTTGATTGAGAACTTTTCAGTAAATCCTTCCAATTACTTTAATGAGGAAAATAAATACTACACAAATGGGTCTTTTAATGTTTCGTTCTCAATTAATGATAGCCATTTTTGTGGTGAAAGTTGTGTTGATTTGGCTATAAATGACAATGTGGGTGTTGTTTATACCATAACTAATAACACTATTAGCTTTACAGTCGAGAAAGATGTATTAAATTATGGGGATAATTATATCCATTTATATGCAAGAGATACTTTTGGAAATAGAATTAATTTATCATTTGTTATTGTTTACGACAACTTGACCCCTGTAATTAATATTCTTTACAATAATTCAAAATTCTATAATCGATTGTTTATCAAACCAATTGTTAATGAAGATTATTTATGGTTTATAAAAGCAAACAATACAAATGGTTATGTAAATAATATTTACAATTTAACAAATAATGAGCTAAATATCTTGCCTTGTGTTTTAGGAAACAATAATTTAGTTATTACTGCTTTTGATAAGGCTTCTAATAGTAATAAAACAAATTTCTATGGCCATTGTTATCTATCAATAACAAATTTCAATTTAAGTTCTGATATGCCAATTTACGCACTAGGTTTAAAGAATGAAAGTAGTTATAAAATCAAATTAACAAAATTTAAAAATACTACTTTCATTCAAGATGGTTTTTATTATACTAACAAAACTTTTAAATTAGAAGTTGATGGAGAATTAACTTTCTTGGCTTTAGCTCTTGAATTAGAGAAAGAAGGCTTTAGCTTTTTAAATTATTCAATTTATGATGAAGATTATGATTTAATTAAAACACTTAATTATTCCATTCCTAGTGAGAACTCAATTATTCCAGTTATTTATCTAGAAAACATTAACGATGACGAGTTTTACATTAGTATTTTAATGAGAAGACCTTTATTTAGTTTTTCAATAGAGGGAAATAACAGTTATTACATGAACAATATTTACTTGAAAGTTAAAGCTAACAATGTTTCAAAGATTTTAATTAAAAACTTAAACAATTCATTTGAGAAAAGTTATAACATAAACAATGAATTAAAAGCTCTGATTCCTTGTGTTAGTGGATTGAATAAAATAAATATCACTGCTTATTATTCCAAAAATGAAAGTATTTACTATACAAAATCTTTTGATTTCTATTGTTTAAATCAATCTTTAATTGAAACAGATAATCCAAGTATTGTAGAAAGCGTAGTTGTTAATGAAAGCTTAAATCAAAAAATTGTAGAAATTAATGATTCAGCAATTGAAGATTTTGTTAATGACACTTATTGGAAAAAGCAAGTTAAAATTGATCCTTTAGTTGAAAATGTTTCTTTAATGCTAGTTTTAAAATATGAAATTCCATCTGATTTTTCACTAAAAAACATCTATTTAAACAAATCCGGAACTTTAATCACTATTAACACTTATAATTTAACAGATGGAGAATTAGTTATTTACTTAAATCTAACAAACGATCCTAACTTAATTATTGAAGCTGAAAAGGAAGAAACCTCAAGTGAAGGAAGTAATAATAACGCTGAAGGAAGTGAGAATAACAATGAGGGTAGTGGTAGTAGTAATTACGGCAGTAGTTCTTCAAGCTCTTCTTCCAGTTATTCAAGTTCTTCAAGCTCAGGGGGAAGTAGTTATTATTATAATACTAATGAAGAATCTTATAGCACAGAAGAAGATTCCAATATTAATTACTTAAATAAAACCATATCAAATAGCTCAATAATCATAAAAGGCAAAAATAATACGCAAATCCATGAAGTTATTATTAATGACAAATTTATTAACAAAATTAAAGTCGTAGTTTCAAATACTTCAAAGGAATTTTTGGTTAATTTAACATTTAAAGAAGAAAACAAAACCGTAAATGAAAAGAAATTTTTAGAGATAATTGAATTTAAAGGAAATAACACACTTTACATAAGTTTATTTATCAATAAAACAAAGCTAGAAGAAAAATTTGGTAAAGATGTTATAATATACACATACTCAAATAATTTCAAGTTAGTTAATGGTGATTTAATAACTTTAAGAAATGGTGAGAAAGTAGTCATTGCCAAAAAAGTTGAAAAAATTGAAATGTTAACAGACAAAAATGAAAAAGAAAACAAAGAAGTAAAAAATAAAACCAAAAAAATTGAAAATAGCTCAAAAGAAAATGTAGATAATAAGAATGAAAGCAAGGATGAGGAAGAAAAAAATAAAAGCTCAATAATTTGGAAAGTTTTGAAGTATTTTGGCATTGGAATTATTTTATTCTTACTTGTAGATTTTTTGGACTTCCTTTATAAAAAGAAAAAAGGTTTGATTTAAAAATAATTTTTATTCCTTCTTTGTTTTTTTGTACTTGTTAAAGTAAATAAGTGTTCCTAAGATTATTCCTATTACTATTAAAAGTATTCCTGCTATTATTTTCTTGATATTGTTTTTTCCTTTGTTTCCGTTTCCAATATTTTTTAAATTTTTATTTTCCATTACTTGTGTTTTTTGTTTATTAGTTTTGTTAATTTCTGTTTGTTGCGTCTGTTGTTGGGTTTGTTGAGTTATTTCTACATTTTCCTCTTTAACTTCATAAGGAATAATATTTGCCACTTTTACATAACTTAGTTCTTTTTCAATTATGTAAGAATACTCTCCATTAGCAGGGGTAAATTTAATAATAGGGTCTTCTTCTAAAATTTCAATTGAACCATTGATAATTTTAATTAACTTAGCATTTTCAACTATTTCTTTTGGGAAGTACTCAATAACAGGTTTTTCACTTTTTCTTTTTATAAGTGTTGCTTTAATTTCCTTTCCGTTATTTGTTTTTATTTTCACTATCTTAATCTCTGTTTTAACATTAATTTTTTCTATCTTTTTCTTTATTTTATTTGTTATCGTAGATGTTATCTTACTTATTTCTTCCTTTTTAACGATTGTTTTACTTAACTCAAACTCTTTTTCAATTTGGACTTCTTTGACATTGTTAAATACTTTTTTAATACTATCAATCACTTTTTCTTCTTCTTTTTTAGCGTTATTTCCTAAAGAGGTTTGTTTTTCTTTATTTACCTCATTTTTATTCAATTCAGATGAGGAATAACTTGAAGAATAGCTACTTGAAGAAGAACTTGAACTACTTGAACTGCCACCTGAACCACCGCTTGAACCACCACTTGTGGAAGTTGAAGAGATAACTATATTACAAGTTTGTGTTGTATTATGCCCTAAAATATCCCATGCAGTTATTTGTAAATTGTGAGTTCCAGAAGATAAGCTTAGAGTACAAGTCATTGTTTTTCCATTAAAAGTAGGGGTACAACTTAATGAATTTCCATTTTCTTTGATTTCTACTGTTTGATTTAAATTAGAAACGCTATCACTTATAGTTATTGTTACAGTGTTTCCATTATTGCTACAACTTATTGAAGGTCCGCTATTATCTGCTATTATGGATTCATTGATTGTTTTTACATTTCCTGCTTTATCGGTTAGAATTAAATAATAAGTGTATTCAACATTATCTTGTAGTCCTGTGTCAATATAAATCCCACTTCCGCTTTGATTAAGGTTTGTGTTTATTGTTATTAAGTCAGTATTGTTTCTCTTTATCTTAATTGAATCTATGTATTGGTCAAAATAAGAATAATTTATTTTTATTCTTCCATTTGAAAGTCTTTCTAAGGTTAAATTCCCATTTGGAGCTGTTCTGTCAATTGTAACATTTACCTTTAAACAATTTGTTAAATTATTTGCATTTCCACTTGTGTCATTACAATAAATATAATATGCAAAATTCCCATCATTGTTTTGATTAACATTACAGCTATATTTGTTATTTCCTAATGAATTACAAGGAATAGGATTTGAAAAATCTGAATTATTACTTATTTTACACCATTGAACTTCTTCATTTGTCAAAACTTCAATCAAAGGATTTGAGTTGATATAATAAGGTTCATTACTTAAACCATTTACATCTATTAAACTTATAGTTGGCGGAATTGTATCATTTTGAGTTATGTTTATTTCATAAGGGTTTGTGTTATAGTTAATTGGGTCATAAGCTGTGTTTTGATTCGTTGAGTTATCTACTGCTTTAATATAATAAAAAATATTTGAAGTTACTTGACTTCCAGCAATAGTTGCCTTATAAATACTTCCATCTTTTTCCATAATTTGAGAAGAATAAGTACTAGAAGTGTTAAGTTTCCAGTATAATGTAACGGAACTTATTCCACTATTATCACTTACTTCTGCAGTAATTAATATATCATTTCCTACAACGGCAGTTGTTACTGGTGTGTGTTCTATTGTTGGAGGAGTGTTGTCAGCTGCAATTGTAACTGTTAATGTATCAGAAGCAGTATTTCCTTCGTTATCTATAACTATCAAAGTTACTGTATAAGTTCCTGGTTGAGTGTAAGAATGATTAACAACAACTCCATTAGCACTATTTCCATCTCCAAAATCCCAATAATAAGAAATAATATTTCCTTGACTCAAACTACCATCAAAAGTTAATACTTCTCCTACATTTCCTGTTTTATCAGGACCTGCATTTGCCGTCAAACAATAAAGTTTTGTTAATGGAAGAATTAAGAAAAGAAATAAAAGAAGAACCTTCTTCATTGTTATCACCTTTTTATTGTATTATAAATGCTTCTTGTTTTGTTTCATTTAATACAATTGTTTTACCTATCTCTTTAGTACTAACTTGCGTTCCATTAACTAATAAATAAACCAAATTAACAGAGTAATTTCCTTCAGGAAGTTCAATTGTTAAATTGTCAATTGAATTGTTTTCAATACTTATATTGTAAATTTTTAATATTCCATAATCGTTTTTGTCTTTGATGCTAATCCATGCTGTCTCATTATTATTGAATGTGTTATTAATTTTTACTGTTAAATTATACTTACTTTTGCTTTGTGTAATTACTGTTAAAGGAGTTAAAGAGATGTCAATTTCTTTATTTTCATTTAAAGTAATTGAGCCATTATAGTAAAGTTTATACCCTTCTTTGTAAATTGAAATACTACAATTTCCTTCATATAAGGAAAAAGTTATGCTTCCGTTTTCATTAGTTAGTCCAAATCTAGCTGAATTTTCACAATCTACACTTACTGAAGCGTTACTTAGTGAATTGTTAGTTTCATTGTCTTTAACATTAATTGTTAAATTGTATTTGTTACCGCTTATTCCCAAATTAAATGTTTGGTTAATATCTCCATTTATACTTAAATTAAATTCCTTACTTACTCTATTGTTAATATCATAAATATACACAACGTAATCTCCATTTCTTAGTCCTTTTGCTACAAAGTTTCCGTTGTCAGTGTGAATAAATGAGAAATAAGGATTGTTGTAGTCATTGCTATAAACATAAACATCATAACTTCCGTTTGGTTCAATTGTTCCATTTAAAACATAACCTTCATTCAATACTATTGTAATAGTTGTGTCATTTGTTATATTGAATATTTGCTCATAGTAACCATATTCATTAGAGTAAATTTCTAACTTATATTCTCCTTCTTCTAGTCCTTTAAACTTGAATTTTCCTTCGTTATCTAACTTAGACCAGGCTACAAAATTAAAGTAGTAATTATCCTTTTTAGATAAATAAATGTCACCATCTGTTATTTTTTCGTTGTTTTCTGTCTTAATGAATCCAATTAAAGTAAATCCGTTGGTAGTTGTTATATTAAGTTCTTTACTTCCATTAACAACCACATTTTTAATTCTTTTCATTGTTAAATCACTTGTGTAAGGATAAAATTCTAAGGTATACTTTCCTGGTTTTAAGTATAGTTCATAATAACCACTTTCATTAACTTCTGTTCCAAACCAATTAATTCCATCATAAACACTAATCCAACCACAAGCATAACTACAATTAATTGGTTCTCCATTATCTCCTAAAACATAACCATAAAGTTTATTATTTGAACTTTCTATTGTTAAATTTAATTCTTTACTTTCACTTAACTTTACTTTATGTTTTGTTCTTAAATAAGGGGTTGAAAAGTCAACAGGATTTAAGTGAATAACATATTCTTCATTTTTCATTAATTCTAACTCATAATATCCGTCACTTCCAACATAATAAGACACATAATCAAAGGTTTCTGGAGAGTAAGCATCTATCCAGATATCTCCTACTTTTTCTCCACTACTGTTTATTACATAACCTTTTAAAATTACTGTATTGTTGTTGGTTAAGTTAATAATTAATTGTGAGCTTGTATTTATTTTTCCTTTCCAAGGTTTAAAGTATTTATTGCTAAATCCTGGTTCAACTCTTATGTTGTACTCTCCGTCCTCAGGCACTTTAATTTCAAATTCTCCACTACTATTTGTTGTTCCAAAAATAAATACTGAGTAATCATCAGTATAAATTGTTATAAACGCTCCATCTATATTTTCACCATTTCTTATAACTTTTCCTCTAACTTTTGGGAGATCGTTGATATTTAAGATTAATGAATTAGTGGACTCATTTATTTCTTTAATAAAGTTAAAGGACTTGTATTCTTTTGAATTATTGTCATAATAATTGACTGATATAGTGAAATTGGAAGCTTTTATTAATGAACCTTCAATTACTGCTGTTCCATTTTCATCTGTCTTTCCATAGCCAAAGAAGGAAAAATCTTTTATACTATAAATATAAACATCAGCATTTGGAATTCCTTTATTTCCATCTTTCACCGTAACATTAATGGTTTTTTCCTTAGGAATCAAATCACTTGTTATGTTAAATTCCCAAGTTAAATCAGATGTTATATTTCTTTTATCTAATTTAATTACATATGGAGGTTTGTCAAATGTTATTACCAAAGAATATTCTCCAGGCACAAAACCATTAATAGTTGCTTCACAGGTTGTGCTATTATAACAATTAAATAAATAAACACATCCTTCATAAAGTTGTTTTTCAGTCACTGAATCAAGTCCAACACTTATATATGTTGAATTAAGTAAAGAAATGTTGTTTATTTTAACTTTTACAGTTAAATTACCTAATAAACACTCAGGAGATGTAGAGATAGTGTTTGTAATGTTTTTACTTATGTTTTCTATTCCTTCAGGAGGGTTAGGAGGGATTGGACCACTTTCGCTCGCATTTGTATTATTGAAATAACCAATAATTATGTCTATATTAGTTTTGTTTGTATTTAAGTTAATTCTACTTGAACATTCCCATCTTCCACTACAATTAATAGCAAATCCAAACGGTTCTGGATTGTTTTGAGCTATATGTTCCACACCATCAAATTGGTCGTTTCCGTTTAAATCAAAAAAAGCTCCGATGAAATAAGAATTACCACAAGGTAGCTGTATAGTATAATTGATTACTCCGTCATTACTTAAACCTGTTAAGGTTTTTACTTTGTTATATAATAAAGTTCCTGTATTTGGATCAAATAACTGTCCTACATTATCATAAAATACGATAATTTTTCCAGTGGTTAAATTTGTAGGGTAATAAATATTTCCTGAAATTGTACAATTTCCACTATTGCTTGTATTTGTTTGATTGTTAGAAGTTGGAGGTTGTGTATTTCCTTCTCCACCATTTCCATTAGTTATATTAGTATTAAAAGGATATTTTAGAGGTAGATAGTCTGTGTTGTTTGTTGTTAAATTATAAGGTTGATCACAAATTCCATCATTATTACTATCATTACATATCTGTGAGTAACCTGT
>CAZGMV010000013.1:0-10276 GCA_964526875.1 Candidatus Woesearchaeota archaeon
AAGATTAACACAAATGATGAGAGGTATTGTTGAAGTTAAGGAAGAGGTTTATTAATTTTATCTTTTTATTTTGCTCCTGTTGAACCAAAACCTCCTTTTCTTTTTGAAGGGACTAGTTCTTTCCATTGGTTAAATATTTCATTGTCAATGGTATAATAAACTTCAAATTTTTTAGGTACTTCCAAATGGTGTTTTATAATAGGGACTATTATTGCTTGAGCCATTCTTAGACCTTTTTCTATAGTAATTCTTCCATTTTCTACTTTGATTCCTTCAACTTCTTTCGTAAATTTTAAAGAATAAGTAGTTAAAAGAAGACCTATTTCATTCCTATAACTTGCTTCAACAGTTCCGGGAGTGTTTGCTAACCTAATAGGTGTTTTTAAAGATAATCCACTCCTAGGATTTATTTGTAAAAAGACATTTATAGGAGCAGCCCATTTAACCCCACACTTCGCTAAAGTAGTTTCATTAGGTTTTACAGTAGCCTTGTCTTTAATTCTTAAATCGAAACCTACGTGTAGTTCTTCATCAAAATCTTTTTCTTCATAAACCCCTTCTTCAAATACAAAGAATATCTTGTTTCCCTTAGGATCAAACTCTTTTAATTTTTTTAAAAACTCTTTCTTTTCCAAAAATTTCATGAAGAAAAAAGATCAAAAAATTTAAAAACTTGGTTTTTTA
This sequence comes from Candidatus Woesearchaeota archaeon, assembly GCA_964526875.1. Taxonomy (GTDB): domain Archaea; phylum Nanobdellota; class Nanobdellia; order CAZGMV01; family CAZGMV01; genus CAZGMV01. The sequence goes on from CAZGMV010000013.1 coordinate 685, forward strand.
TGAAAGTTCTTTATTCTTTTTTCTTTTTAATTTTTGTTTTAACACCTTCTAAGATCCTTTTTGCTTCTTCTTTACCACCTAATCCAAATGCAATACCGATTGCTAAAGCTGTTCCAAATGCAAATGCCGCTACTAATACCATAATCAAACTTTCAATAAAAGTAACATTAATACCTATTGTTTTTACTGCAACATCTACAGTAGCGATAATTATTATTGCTCTTAATATTCTGCTAATTTCTTTTTTTCTTGGTAAATCCTTCATCTCGTTAACTTTATCTGCAAAAAAGTCTGCTATTAGCAAACCTATTAAAATAATAATTGTTGCATATAATAAAGCCATAATTGCTCTACTAATAGCAACTAAAACTCCAGCAACACTTGCTAAATTAATTAATTGTGCTGCTGATGCAATAAATCCTGAAAATAAAGCCCATTTAGATAGTTGACCTATAATATATGAAGCTTTTAATCCTCCAAATGCGTCTCCTCTTCCATGTTTTTCCAAATAATCATCTACTTTACATTTCTTAATTATTTTTGAAACAATCCAACCCACTAATGCACTTACAACATAACCTACTACTAAAACTAAAATTGCTAAGCCTACATTATAAATAAAAGCCCATAGTAAAAATAAATCTAAATTTCCTAATCCAGGTATTTGCATCTTTAATCACCTCTTACTTTCTACGTCTTACTTAAAAAGATTTCTTTACTACTTTTAAGTTGTTAAGAATTTCATTAAAAAATTATAAGCTAACCATGGACTTTTAAATTTTTTTACTTTTCTTTTTCCGAATCTTTCTAAACTTTCAAAATAACAAACTTTAAAAATTTCTGATTCTAGATTATCTTTTATTTTTTGTTCATTATAGTTTCTTTTTTCGTATTCTTTTTTCAAATCCTTTATATCTCTTTCTAGAACAATCACAAAATCAACATCCAATAAATGAGACATATGGCTTTCAATAAACAAAACTTTGTCCTTAAAATATTTTTTAATTTTTTTTATTAGTAAATTCCATTTTTCAATATCTATTATTTTAGTTTTTAATTCTTCATCATATTCTATAACCAAATCCTTCCTTAATTTTTCATAAAAAAGTTTGTCGTCTAAAACAAAAAACCCTTTTGCTTTTAGTAATTTAGCTAAAGTGCTTTTTCCAGTCCCAGGAGTTCCAGTTATTGATATTATCATTTCTATCACTGCTTTTGTTTAGTTTTTATTATTGTTTAAGATATCTAAATAGGTGTAGTAAATAAAAGATCCCAAAGCTAAGGAAATTATCATTCCAACAAAACCTTTTGTTAATAAACCTCCAAAAACTGTTAAAAGAACTAGCCATAGTGGCAAATTTCCTATTTTAGATGTTACCAAAATTCTTACTAAGTTATCTATATTAGAAATAAAGAAAAGTCCGTAAATTGCAAGGGTAATTGCTTTAACTTTTGAAATAAACCAAAGTTTGACTGCAATCGGTATCCAAACAATCCAAATTCCTATAGTAGGAAACAATGCTAAAATGAATGAAATAAAGCCATAAAACAAGTAATTTAATTTTACTCCTAAAATGATTAATATAACTATCAAAGCTAATGCTTGTGCTGCTGCAGGGATTATAATTCCAAAAATTAAACTATCTATTGTCTTTTTTAGATTGTGAATTATTTTGTGATTGTATGGTCCAAAAGGTAAATGTTTTTCTATAAATCTTATAGCATCTTTTCCATATATTAGAAAGTAAAATTCAACAATTATAATGACAATTATTTTAAATAACAGTGTTGGGATTAAAGTAATTAGATTAACTAAAAAATTATAAAACGCTTTTATTAGGTAATTTTCTGTTTGAATTAAGAATTCTATTAGTTTATCTCTTACATTTTCATATGGTACTAAGTAATAGATTGTCTTTATTAATTCTTCCTTCATAGAAAAAATCTGGTCTTCTTGATTCAGAGAAGTGTAAAAATTAAACATTTCATTAGTAAATTCAATTACTAAATATATTGAAGGAATTATTATTAAAAGAAAAGTAAGTATTGTCATTAAAACAGATGCTATGTTTTTTGACTTAACCCTTTTGTTTAATCTTTTATAGAAGGGGTATGTTAAATATGCTAATAAAGCTCCTATAATTAAAGGAACTATTATCGAAGATACGTAAAAAAATAATAAAGCCATTAATATTAGAACTAGCAAATATACTCTATTCCTATATTCTTTTAAGAATTCTGTTAAATAACTCATAGTATCTAATCAACTATAATTTTTTAAAAGTTTTTTTGTTTTTTTCTTATGTTGTTTTTATTATCCTTTTTGGTTTCTATAGCTGTCTTTTTCTTTTTGTTTTCTCTATTTTATGTGATTCTAGCAGAAAAATATGACAAAAAAACTTCAATATTTTTATCTTTCAGTTTTTCCTTTTTATTGATTTATTTTTTTAAGTCTGGAGATTTCGGACAACTTATAAGCGATTTAGGAATTTTACTTTTAATAATTTTTATTTTCTATATTGTAACTTATGGAATAGCTACTTTTAAAAACTTTGATAAAGAAGAAGTTGAAGAAAAAGATTTAATCATTCCAAAGAGTAAGTTTATTGTAAAATTCTTTTTGTTAATGTTGGTTTTAATATTTTTGAGATTTTTAATAACTGTTAAATTTGAAAATGACTATTTAAAAGCTTTAGTTTATGGATTAGGATTAATAAGTTTAATTACTTTATTTGTTGGAAGAAAAAAATAATTGTTAGCTAAAAAGCATTAACTTCGAATACAAACAGTTGTATTACTCTTACGATATGAAAATAGGATTAATAATTAAGCCAATATTACATATTTTAGGTACTAATTGATTGAAATTTTAACAACTAATAATCTTGCCCTTTTTTTTAATAAACTTAAGCCATTTCTTGTAAATGTTATCATTTTCTAAAGTTTCGCTATTTCCAAAAACAATCAATTTTCTTTTTGCTCTTGTAATTGCAACATTCAATCTTCTATAATCTTTTAAAAAACCAATCTCCCCTTTTTCATTAGCCCTAACTAAAGAAAGTAAAATAACCTCTTTTTCTCTTCCTTGGAAACCGTCAACAGTATTAACCTCCAAACCTTTTTCAATAAATTCCTTTAGTTCTTTTTTAAATAAAGAATATTGTTCTTTATAAGGAGTTATTAGACCAACTAAATTTAAGTTTAAAACATTCTCAAAATTTTTTAAACAATCTTTAACAGCTTTGAGTTCATTTATATTAAACTTACTTTTTGAAATGCTTATTTTTTCTTTACTATCCACATCAACAAAAATTAAGGGAGTGTCATTTAAGAAGATATTATCTTCAACATTTTCTTTTATATTTTCTGACAACAAGTCGCTTAGTTTAATATTTTTGACACTTTTATCAGCAATTAAAGTATTATTGTAAAAAAGATTATTTGGGAATTCCATTAATGTTTCGTTCATCCTATATTGGATTCTTAACTGATAATTGGGTTTTTTTAGATCCATTAATCTCTCAAACAATGAATACTTTAAATTGTCATCATTACTTAAAACAGTAGGGGGTAGTTGTTTATGATCTCCTGCAAAAATAGCTTTCTTTGCTTTTATAAGAGGAACTAAAGAACTTGGCTCTGTTGATTGTGAAGCTTCGTCGTGGATTAAATAGTCAAAAACCTTATTTTCCAAAATTTCTAATGCAGAAGAAGAATTAGTTGTTAAAATAACTTGCTTTTCTTCTAAAACTTTTTCTATCAATTTATTTAAGTATAAATTGTATTCCTCTTTAATTAATTTGTATTCTTTGTCTATTCTCAACCAATTAGCCATTGATCTAATTTTCTCAACTGAAACACCTCTAGCACTTTTTCCAATAAAAGCATATTTGAAAATTTGTTCATTAGTTAAACCTCTTCTTAATGAAGGAGTTGGTTTTAAATACTTATTTCTTTTCTTTTCCAGTTTATCAAGTTTTTCTTTTAATTCTTTAATTTTCCTAAACAATTCTTCTTTTTTAATAACTTCCTCCAAAGAATATTTAAGAATATCACTTTTTTCCATTATTTTGCTGGGATTTCCAATTCTAACAAAATTTTGGGTATATTTACTTAATTTTTCAACAATATTATCAACAGCAGCATTTGAATCAGCAGTAACCAGAATCTTTTTACCTTTCTTAATCAATTCTAAGATCAAATAAACCAAAACAGTAGTTTTCCCAGTTCCAAAAGGGCCGTGAATTAAAAATAACTCATTTTTCAAAGCATTCTGAATAGCTTCTTTTTGATAGATATTTAAATCCAAAACCACTTTTCAAGGAAAAACAAAAATTTAAAAATTTAGAAAATTTTGCTTTTTTCCATAGACATGAAATTTTGTCCAAAATGTGGAACATTGATGATTGTTAAAAAAGAAGAATTAGTTTGTCCTAAATGCGGTTATACACAAAATATAACAAGAAATAAACTTGTTCTAAAAGAAAAAGTTGTTAAAGAAAAAGGAGTTGAAGTTGTTTTTGAGGATGAAGAAGCTTATCCAATTAGTGAAGAAACAGTTTGTCCTAAATGTGGGAAAAAAGGAGCATACTATTTCTTTAAACAGACAAGAAGCAGTGATGAACCAGAAACAAGATTTTTGAAATGTATTCACTGTGGTTATACTTGGAGAGAATATGATTAAAGATTTAAAAAATTAACTTCAAATGAATTTAAAAATGAAAAAAATAAAGGTATTTACAACACTTTTTTTTTCTTTTCTTTTGCTTTTTCCACTAATAAAAGCATTTAATGTTTATTTTTTAAACAATACTCTAGAAATAGATAAAGAAAATACTTTGGTAATCAACGCTACAGATTACAGCGGAAAAATAAGAGGAATTATTAACTTTGGAAATTTTATTATTAAAATAGAATGTGCTTATTTAGACCACAATATTTTAAAATACAACATTTTGCCAACAACAAACAAAGGTTTTGTTTATTTAGAATTAGAAAATGGAACAATAATTAACAAACAATACGAAATCAAAGGAAATAAAACAAAAACAGGTCCTTTAAGAATCTTTTATATTGAAGAAAAAAGTTGTGTTTTTTCAAGCAATCCAAATATAAATACCCAAGTAAATAATAACCAAAATAAGAAATTGCCAAATAAAGAGCGAATAAACGAAAATGATGTTGAGATTATAAAAGAAAAACATAATTATTGGCCGATTTTTTTGATTGCTGGAATAATTTCACTAGCAATTTTCTTGATTTCTTTCTATTTCTATAAGTTAGGAAGGATTGAAGAAAAACTAGAACAAAAAATTGATGTTGAAATCAAAAAAATACCGAAAGAAGTTGAGTTGATTATGAAAGAAGAAGATTACAAGAAAAAGGCATTTAAGCTTTATAACTATTTGAGAAAACTAAATAGTAGTAAAAATGATTTAAAAATTAAAGAAGTGTTGGATAAATTGTACTTTTACTCCTTTAAAAAGGAGTTAAATGAGGAAGAAAAAAATTACATTGATGAAATTTTAAACAAAATTGAAAGAGGTGAAATAAATGTCTAAAAAAGAAAAAAATGAAAAAAAAGAAAACAAAAAAATTGAAGAAAAACCTAAAGAAAAATTAAATAAAGAAGAAATTAAAGAAATAAAAAAGGAAATTAAAGAAGAATTTGAAAAAGTTGAAAGAGAAATTGAAGAAGAAAGTGAAAAAATTAGTAGTTCTTTATGGTTTGTTGGTTTAGTTGCTTTAATCGTTGGATTAATAGTTGGGTTGTTGATTGGGGGGTTTTTAGTAGAAAAAAATACAAATAATTCCGTTAAGCCCTACAAAGAAGGTGTAAATGTTAATTTAAATGAAAAACAAATAAAAAATTTAGTTAGCAACACTTTAAAAAAATTAATCTTTGAACAAGCAGGAATTGAATTATCTCCAGAAGTTGTTGATTATAAAGACAATGGAGAGTTTTACAATGTAACAGTTAAAATTAAATTACCTACAGGACAAGAACAAGAAACACCTGTTTATTTAAGCAAAGATGGAAAATATTTGTTCTTAGGAGTTGTTAAAACAATTAATAAAGTTGGAAATTTATGTGAAGTAACAAACAAAACAGAAAAACCTAAGGTAATTGTTGCAGTAATGGCAAATTGTCCATTTGGAAATCAAGTTGAGCCTTTAGTGAAAGAAGTAGTTGATTTATTTGGAGATAAAATTGAAGTAGAGCCAAGATATATCTTTTATAGAGGAAAGAGTCCTTATGGCGAAAGTACCAAAGCTAATAATCAATCTTATTGGTCATTACATGGAAATTACGAATTAGAAGAGGGTTTATTTGAATTAACTGTTTGGAAGTTATATGGAACAAAAACATGGATTGACTTTACAGTTAAAGTTGATAATCAATGTTATAAAGGAAGCAAAACTGTTGAAAGCGTAAGAAAATGTGCTGAAAAAATTGCTCAAGAAATGAATTTGAATGTTAGTAAAATTGAAAATTATCTAAAGGAGAATAGAAATAAAATGATTGAAGAACAAGCTGAATTAACTACAGATCAACACATTTTAGGCTCTCCAACTATTATTATCAATGGTGAAACTTACAAGTGTCCAAGAACTGCAGAAGCTTTAAAGCAAGCAATTTGTTCAGCTTTTGTAAATCCACCATCTGAGTGTGGTAAAGAATTAAGTAATGAAAGTAAAACTTCAACAGGAGTTTGTAAATAAATTTTTTATTCTTTTTCATAAAATTTTTTAATTTTCTCACAAAAGATTTCATAATTATAAGGCTTCTTAAGCCAATTGAAGTATTCTTCTTTCAAAAACATTATCTTTTTATTTAAATTTTCCTCTAATTCTTCAATTTTAACCCCAAAATCTCTAGAGATTCTTTTGAATAAATCAGTGTTATTGAAAATAGTCTCTTCCTCTAAAGCATTATATTTAGAAAAAAAGTCTTTAGCTTTATAATCAAAAATCTCTTTGGTTTTTCTAACCCATTTTTTATTTTCATAAACAAAACCTTGTAAAACAACTAAGTCAATCAAACTTAAATCCTCTTTCTTCAAATTAATAGGATCCATTGTAAGCCTATTTTCCAATTCCTCTACAGTACTAGCGTGAATAGTAGCTAAACCACTATGCCCTGTAGCCATTGCCTGGAATAAAACACTTGCCTCTTTTCCTCTAACTTCTCCAACAATAATATAATCCGGCCTTTCCCTTAATGCTACTTTCAACAAATCAAATAAAGTGATTTCCCCTTGTCTTTCAATTAATTGTAGAAAATGCTTGCTAGCTATTTTTAGTTCAGGAGTATCTTCTATTGATACAATTTTTTGATTTGGTTTAATAAACAAAGAAATAGCGTTTAATAAAGTGGTTTTACCAGTAGCCGTCCCACCGCTGATCAAAATATTCCTCTTAAATTCAACAGCCAACCACAAGTAAGCCAAACTGATCAAATCAATAGTGTTATTTTTAATTAATTCAAAAGGTGTTAAGATTTTCTCCCTAAATTTTCTTATTGTAAAAGAGTAATCTTTACTAATATCGCTCTTTAAAACAGCCTCTATTCTTAAGTTCTTATATTGCGCTTGTAAAATAGGGTTAAACAAACTAATATTCTTTCCCGTTTTTTCCGATAAGTTGAGAATAAAATCTTTTAATTCTTCTTCACTAAAGACTAAATTAGTTTCTAAATTTGAATATTTTGAGTGATAAACTAAAATATTTTTATTAGAGCCCTCACAACTAACATCTTCCAAAAAAGCGTCTTTTAGCAAAGGACTGATTTTTCCAAAGCCAAATAAATCTCTTTCCAAATAATAAACCAATTTATCTTTTTCTTTAATTTTTAACCCATATTCTTTGCTAATTTCGTCAATTATTTTTTCCAAATCATCTATTTCTAAAAAATCATTGTTTTTTCTAATTATTTCTTTTATCTTCCTTAATGATTCCTTGTCTTCTTCTGAAAGTTCGTTTTCTTTTAAAATATACTTTCCCTTATCAATTAATACTCTTGAATACTTATCCAACAAATATTCTTTATTTTTTAAATGATTTTTATAAAATGAAAGCAATAACACTCTTTCTTTTTTCTTCTAGTGTTTTTAAAAATTCATACTTACTAAGTAATAATTAATAGTTTGCTTAAAAAAGAAAACAAAAACAATTAGATTTTAAATCTCAAAAAAGCAATTAAGTCGCCAAAACTCTTTAATTTTTTCTTTTCTTCAGTTTCAATCAGTTTAACTTTTCCATTCATTTCTTCAACTTTTTTAATCATGTCTAAAACTTCTTGGTCTTTATTTTTGAAAATTAAATCGCTATTGACAATTAACAACTCAACAGCCCCATAATCTAAAGCTTCTTTAATATTTTTTCTTCCATAGACAACATTACCTTCTTTCTTCAACTCTTCCATGAATTTATTTATTAATTCTTCTTCTTCCTTAACTCTAAAATCTTTTAATAAACTTTTTAATTCGTCTCTTTTTAACAATTCTTTTATTCCAGTTAAACCTAAATGAGAAACATTAGCTAGGTAAATACTATTAACAAAAGCTTCTTTTTTTAACTCTTTTAACAACTCTTCCTTAAATAAACCTGGCCCTCCTATAATAAAATTATTCCAACCTTTCTTTTTTAATTCACTAATTATTTTTTTATAATTAAAAAAAGCTTTTTCACTGTCTTCTTTTTCCCTATATCTTAATGAACCAACTAATTTTACGTTCTTGTCTCTTATTTCATAGAATTCTACTTTTTCATCATCAATTAGAATAACTTTAATAGCCTCTTTTCTTTTTGTAGTTAATAAATCAAAAATATATGAAGGATAAAAATCTTTAATCAACTTAATAGTTTTAAAAGGAATTATTGTAAAAGAGTGATGAACTCCTTTTGGAAAATCTTCATGCTCATTCAAAATAATTCCTTTAACCCTTAAAGGGTTTCCTAATTTTACTTCTTCAACTTCTAGGCTTATAAAGTAATTTTTCTTAAGAACATCATTTCCTATTTTAACTTTCCTAATATCTTTTCCTTCAATAATATCTCCTTTATCAATAATTTGTGCTAAATTAAACAAATCTTCTTCATCCTCGGGAGTAATTAATAAATAATTTTTTTCTTTTTTGAATTGCATTTATTTTAAAAGAACCCCAAAATTTAAAAATTAAATCAAAAAAAATTAGCAGATCGCTTAAAAAGTAGAAGAAAAAAAATTAACATTACTTATTTATGCAAAATAATTTTAGATTTATAAAGTTTTTGTTTTTCCATTATAAGAAGCCGGGGTAGCTCAGTGGTAGAGTGCCTGGCTCATAACTTAGTGGTTATGAGCGCTGAGCCGTTGGCAATGAAGAAAAGTGGGAAACCAGGTGGTCCCGGGTTCGAAACCCGGCCCCGGCATTTTAATTCTTGTACATTTAAAATTTAAAAAATTAAAAATAACATTCTAATTGGTTGTTTCGTAGTCTATATGTTTTCTATTTAAAAAGTTAAAGAATTTTAACAATTCAATAAAAATCAAAAAAGTCAAAGAAAATGTGAAAATATATAAAAACAACAATTTAATTTCGTATAAAGA
>CAZGMV010000014.1:0-10203 GCA_964526875.1 Candidatus Woesearchaeota archaeon
CTAGAAAAACTAGAAGAAGAAAAAAATAATTTTATACAATTAATAGATGAAAAAATTAAAATAATTGAAGATAACGAATATATTGACAACCAAGAAAAAGAACAACAAATTAAACAATTAGAAAAGCAAAAAGAAAATTATTTAAAAGAATATGAGAAAGCTAAACAAAAATTATTAAACCAGAAAAACACAATTATTAAAGAAGTTAAAGAACAATTTAATTCTATGTTAGAGTCGTTAACCCAAAATATTTGGTTAGTAAAAGGGTTTATAATAACTACATATTTCTTTTTGTATCAGATTTATTTAATGCTTTCAAACTTTTTAGCAACTTTAATGTTGCTGATTATAAGAATCATTTTAAAATCTGTTAAAAAAGAGGATAGAATTTAAACATCTAAATTTAATTCTTCTCTTTTCGTTTTTCCATCGATTATTACTTCTTTTTCTATTTTGATTTCTCTTTTAGCTTTTAACCTCTTTTCACTAGCAGGAAGTTTTTCTAAACCTTTTAAATCAATTTTTTTAATAATAATTTTGGTTTTATACTTAAACTCTTCTTCAAAATCATAAGGGAAAGAAACATCTTTTTTTAAAGAGATTTCCACTATTTTTAAAAAATTTTTATCATTTTCATCTTGAGGGTCTTTTTTCTTTGATTTCAATTTCCCAAACTCATTTTCCATATCTCCAATAAAAATAAAATAATCTGCTTTGAAGTAACCTTCACCTTCTACATCAATCTCTCTATAAATACTTTTTACCTTTTCTTTTTTAATAGTTAAATTTGTTTCATAATCTAAATCCTTAGGAACAAAAAACTTTCCCTTTTTTATCTTAATTTTATCTGATAAACTCATAAAATAACTAACTAAATCATAATTACTACTAAAATTTCCATTAATTTTTAACTTTTTTCCTTTTTTAGCCTCAAAAACAGGACCAAAATATTCTCCTATTCCGAATTTTGATATTAAATATTTGATTTTAATTTTATTTTCTTCATTAATATTATCGAAAAGCATTTTTCTTTCTTCACTAAAAGTTTTTAAATTTTTTGTTTAAGCAAGTTTATGGAATTAAAATTTTTAAATGAAAAAGAAAATCCTTTAATGCACAGAAAAGAAATTGAATTTATAGTTGAACATATAAAAGAAAAAACACCTACAAGAAAAGAAATCAAAGAAATGTTAAAAGCTTTAAAAGACTACGACCCAAATTTAGTAGTAATTAAAAAAATTAAAAATGTTTATGGAATTGGAAAAGATAAGGTTTTAGCTTTTGTTTACGAGAATAAAGAGTTTATGAAAAAAATTGAAGATGATTATTTATTCAAAAGAGAAGAGGAAGAAAGTGGAGAAAGTCAATAATTTTTTTTATTACCTCATATCTTCAGTGTAAGCATATTCCTTACATATACCTTTTCAGGATCAAAATTAGCTTATTTACATCTTTCTTTACTAATAATTATAGAAGCTACTTTTTTTCCGTTATAATAACATATTAAGTTACCTTTATTTTTACCTATTTGTGGAGTATACCTTAATGTTCCTTTTTTTCCTAAAGTAGATTCACAATAAAAAAGTTCTTTAATTTCTTCATCATTTCCTAATTTACAATTCCCACCTTCTAAATAATAAGTTTTACCGTCTTCAACCATTTTTCCGTTTGTGGAGTAAATATAGAACTGTTCCTTTGTAACTTCACTTTCAGAAGAGATATCATTTTCTCCTAAGATTTCAGAACTAGCCCATTCTTTACATGTTTTTGTTTCATAATCATAATTTATACATTCTTTCCCTTCTTGACTAGAAGAACCACTTGTTTCTTTTTTTGGTGTTGGTGAAGGATTTTTTACACTAGTTTGTGGGTTATTTACTGGACTAGTTGTTGAAGGAGTTAGTGATAAACTAGAAACTTTAACAACATTATTTAAAGGGATATTATTTAAATGGGCTAAAGCAGTAACAAATTTCATTAAAGATAATCCTGCTAAAAAAAACATGACTCCTGCAGATAAGATTGTTAAAAATGGAACTGTTCTCCCAGTAAGTCTTTCCATTCCAGCTTTCCCTTTTGAAATTAAATCAGGATTATTAGGAACTCCAGTCCATCCAGCATCTTCTAACTTAGCTAATCCTTCCCTTCCAGCTTTTAAGAATTCATAACCAATATAATTAAACAATAAAAATCCAAAAAAACCTGCAAAAAGCCAAAAGATGTCTTGGAATTTATTAAAGCTCTTAAATACTATGTAAGCACCAGCAGAAGTTATTAGACCTACAGAAAAGGAAATAATATTTACTAACTTAATTAACTGTTTATCCCCTTTTGCTAATTTTTTTCCACCAATGTTTAGAATGCTATAGATAATGATAAAAGTTACTAGTGCAAATAAAACCCCAGAATATTCTCCAGATGTTATTTTATCGTAAAACTTTTTAAAAGGATCAAAAGGACTAATTTTCCCAAATTTTTCAGAAATAGTAACTGAATTTAGTGTATTTACAACATATAGAAAAATTGTTAAAAATAAAATGGTTTTTTTATTCATTTTTTAAACTTTTAATAAAAATTTTTTAGAAAAATTAGTATTTATCAATAAGTAGTAAAGGAAATTTTTAAATTTTAAAGTGAATTGTGTTTAAATTGTTAGATAACGTTAAAGAAGGAATTGATAGAAATTTAAACAACTTTGTTTCAGCAAATCCTTTATTAAGAATTATTATTTCTTTTGTTCTTTTATATGTAATAGCTCTAGTTTTAAAATCTACAATTTTAAAAAGTGGTGTATTTTTTGAAGCGTTGTTTTGGATTATTCCTTTATTTGTAGCCTATTTACTTTTCTTTTATCCTTTTGGTAAAAGAATAAGTTTTTTGGACAATTTACCCTTTTGGTTTATTAGCTATTTCGTATCTATGTGGTTAATTAGTATAGGTCTCTTAGACTTCATAATTGGATTTTTTTCAGTTCTAAAGGAGATAATAATAACAAAATATGGTATTGTTGGAGTTTTAATTAACATAATGATGTTATTTGTTTTGTTTGATTTTATTTTGGGTATAGTTTTACTAGGAGAAGCTTTTTATGGTTTAGCCACTTCTATTCCTATTTTTAACAGGAAGAGAAAATCTCTTATCCAATTATTAGAAGAGCTAAAAAAAGACTTTGAAAAAGATTTTAATGAAATAAATAATGAAGTTAAAAAAATAAACAAAGATTTGGAAAATTTTAATAACAAGTTTTCTAATGTTACGAGTTTCTTAGCTAATATTCTTTCAACATTCAAACAGGCATTCTCTATAGAAAATTCTGCAAATCCAACAAAAGAAATTCTTGAAAGATTAGAAGAAACAAATGAAAATATAGAAAAATTTAAAGTTGAATTAGGTAAGTTATTAGCAAATATTAAAGAAAAAAAAGAATTACCAAGTTTAGGAAAAACAGAAAAAGAAAAATTAGTTAAAAAAGAGCAAGAGATTAAAAATTACCTATCGTCTTTAGAAAAATTTAAAGAACTAATAAATTATTGGATAAAAATTTTGAAAAATATAGATTTTTTAATTAAACTAATTAATAGAAAAGCTAATGGTGAGAAAATAGGAGATAAAGAAATATTGTCTTCTTTTATCAACACCTTTGCAGAATTAATAGGGTTAATAAAAAAATATAAAGAAGAAAAAGATAATCTTAAAGAAGATATAAATAAATTATCAACAGAATTCCCATCTTTTTCAAATTTAGAACCTATTCTAAGTTTCTTAGAAGATATAATGAAAAAGTTAAAAGACAAAGATATTCAATTATCTAATCTAGAAAAGTTCAGTTTAAAAGATTATACTAAAACAGAAGAAAGATTAAACAAACTAAGAAAAAAAATTGACAAATTAAAAGAAAAATTAAAAGAATTGCTAGAATATTTAAAAACAGAAGAAGAAGCTATGGAAAATGAAGAATTAAATGAAAAACAAGATATAATTAACTTTGAAAGATCTATGAGAGCTTTTAATATGAAAATAATTGATTTAGAAAAAAAAATTGAGTTATTAAAACAAAGTTTGATTTTCGGAGAGAATATATATAGAGATTTTATTAATGAACTAGCAATAATAGAAAGTAGAGAATTCCCAAAAATTATTTTTAATATTAACACTATTAGAAATGAACTTAAAAGGTACAAAAAGAAATTTGAAAATGAATTAAAAGAAAATAAAAACAAAATAAGACAACAAAATAATTCTCCAAAAGATATAGAAACTGAAGAGAAAAATAATGAATTGAAAGAAAAGAATGTTAGTCTAGAAGACTTTAGAAATAAACCTTATCCTTACAATGGCAAAACAGAAAAATATTACTACTTAGGAGATAAAATAGGAGAAGATATGGAAGAGTTAGAAAAATAAAAACGCAAAAAGAAAAATAGGAAAATTACTGGAATAAATAGTGTTTATCCAAAAAGAAGAGTTATCTACTTAAATGAAAAGAGGATAAATATTACTTTGACAGTAATGAAAGAAAAATTATAATTTACAAAAAAAGCAATGAAAGTTCAGAAAAGTAAAGAATTTTTTAAACTAAATAAGCTTCTTTTAAAGGACCTTTTACATGGCTTTTATAAAGCTCATCAAATTCTCTCATAGTTTCTTTAAGTTCTTTAGTTTTTTGACTTAACTTATCAATTTTTTCACTAAGATTACCTAGATAAACTGGAACAGGTCTATATTCTTCTTGTTCTTTATTTTTCTCCTTTTTATTTCCTTGATTAGTTTCTTGATTACTAGAAGTATATAATTCTACTAATTTTGTAATAACTGGTTCAATAATTTTTCCTAAAAATTCTTTATTTTTTAATAAATTAAGAGTGTTATTTAATGAAGGTTCATAATGAAGCGACCAAAGATTATATAAAGAGCTATTAAAAGGATTTACACGATAATGGACATTATTCCCTTCTTTAACTTCAATTAAAGGTAGTTCTTTGACAAAAATAGGTTCTCTTTTACCATCATAAATTAGAAAACCTCCTTCATAATAATCTTCTTTAACATTAGCATTAGTTAAAAATGGAATAACCAAAAAACCTCCTTTTTCCTTTAATTTTTCAAAAGTTTTATATAAAGAACTTATAATTCTTTTTTGTTTGTTTGAACCTTTTTTATATTCTTCCAGTTCTTCTTTTTTTGTTGTCAGATAATTGTTAATAACTTCCTTAGTAGCTTTTTCAATAGTTTTATTTCTTTTTTTAGTATTACTAGAAATCATATATCCCAAATATGCTGCTTCCTCATCACCAAGTAGATAAAGACCTTGAGATTCTAAAGAGTTTTTAATTTTATCAAATTCATTAAAATCCATAACATTATAAACCCCTACTTTTTGATTTAAAGCACTATATAAATCACTAGCTTTTGCTTTATCTAGATTCCCAAACACTAGCGAAGCATTATAAGGTAAATTTCCACTACCAATTTGTTGGCTTAATGAATGAAGATATAAACTACATAATCCTTCTACAATACTTTCTAGAACATTTTTATAAAACCCTTCATCATCTAACAATTTCTTTGCTAATGATGGGACAAGTCTTTTTGGATCATATCCTTTTTCTTGGTTTTGATAAACAAACATATTTAATATTACTCTTAATTCTTTATAAATGTTTATTCTGTTTAGAGAATAGGATTTTACTAATTTATGTTAATACTTAATAATTGAACAATAACACAAGAAGTATCATTTTATACATTATGTAAAATAGCATTTTACATAATCTTATAAATATTATTTTACAAAAATAATAATGATAGAAATACAAAATCCTTGGTGGATTGATGATAAGTGGTATAAAAAAGACAAGCACATTAAAGAGTGGAGTAATCAAGAGATAAAGTGGTTTCCTAAGTGGATTGAAAGTATTAACTTAAACGCTTTTTCCTTAAATTTTGTTTATGGACCAAGACAAGTTGGAAAAACAACAGGAATTAAATTATTAATCAAAAACTTGATTGAAAAAGGTTATGATCCAAAAAAGATTACTTATTTAAACTTAGATTTCATTAGAGAGAATAATTTCCTAAACATCCTTTTAAACATAATAAAAGAAAAAGAAAAAGGAATTATTGTTTTAGATGAATTTTCAAATTTATCTAAGGATGCTTATAGAAAACTAAAAGGTTTAATTGATCAAGGTTACTTAGAGAATTTTTCATTAATACTTTTAGGATCTTGCTCTTTAGAATTGTTAAAAATAAAGGAATCTTTTATAGGAAGAAGAGGGAAAGGAAAAGATGTTGAGGTATTACCTCTTTCATTTAAAGAATACTTTGAAATCTTTAAACCAAAAAGTGAAATAAGGATTTTAAAATTGTTTGATAAATACTTAGAGAACGGAGGATTTCCAAGGATAATAAATAATGACTTACAATTCTTTTACGAGTTTATTGGAGAAATTAAAAGGGACGTAGAAAAAATAAATAAAAATTACAAAACATTTTTTAGTGTTATATATAATCTTTTAAGAATTGGTGTTAATAGATTTGATTTTTCCAAGTTAGCATCTGAAATTGGGTTATCAAGGCCAACTACAGAAGATTACATAAAAATTATTGAAAATTTGTTTATTGGAAAAATCATTTACTGGAAAGACATTAATAAAAACGTTATAAATTTCAGAAAAGAAAAAAAGATTATGTTTAGAGACCCTGGAATTGTTAAAGCGTTTTCTTTGTACTTTGATTATTTAATAGACAAAAGTTTTATTTTGGAGTGGGTTGTTCAAGAACATGTTTTTAGGGAAAATAAAGAAATTAATTATTATTACACAGAAAACTATGAAATAGATGTTGTAAGCAAGGATTTAAAACTAGAGATCAAAACCAATAAAAAAGTAAAAAGAAAAGACGTTCTATCATTAAGTAAAGAAGAAATTCCCTTCTTTTTATTGAAGGTTTAAAAAAATAAATCTGCTTATTTTGATTAAAAAAGACAGAAAATCCTAAAACTCTTTTGAAATTGCAGAATCATCTACAAAAAATATTAATCCTTTCTTATAACCTTCATAAGCTCTTGCATTAGCTTGTTTGTTATTATATCTTAATACTCCTTCATTAGGGATTACTTCTAACAACTCCCCTCTTTGTCCTACTACAGCAATCCCCCCTCCTGTATAATGAGACAATCTAAAAGACATATAATCATTTAATTTAACCTCATGTTCATCTGGAATAGGAACTGGTTTTAATTCCTGTAAATGAGGTAAGTGAGAATCTACAAGAGCTTCAACCGTCTCGTAAAAACGCTGTAGCTGTCTAACAAAAAAATTATCTAAATCAAGTCTTTAGGATAAATAGTTATCGCTTTCCCTTTTTGCCAACTATTATTTAATTCGTCCCATCTCTCTTTATTTGTAATGTTTTTCATCCTTACTAAATCTCCTGTTTTCTTTGCATGATCTAATATGTAACTTCCTAATACTAAATTCATTAAACCAGCATATTTGTCAGAGTCTGGTAATGAAAGATGATACTTAAAACCAACATTCCTTACCCAAGGAGGAACTTCTTTTTTAGAATCAATATCGTCTCTAAACCCGAATATATATGACCAATACAATTTCATTTCCCCCAAAAAGCCCTGTGTGAAAAACACTGTTATCGTCTTTTTTTAGTTTACTATAACCTTCTTTATATAAAATATCTGAAGATTTTGTTAGATTAAAATCTTTAATCTCACTACTATAATTATCCATAATTTCAACTAATTTACTTCTTAAGCCTTCTTTCCGAGTCATAAATTCAGGTATGCCAAGTACTTAAAGCCAAATAAGTTCTTGCAACTAAATCGCCTTTTGTATAAGGACCTACTTCATCAGAAATGCTTTCTATAAATTCCATAACATCTCTACTAAACTCAGATGTTTTTTTTGCATAATCTTCCGCAACTTTGATTACCACATCTTACTATATATAACCTTTAATTCTTTATAAATATCTATTCTATTTAGAGAATAGGATTTTACTAAATAAAGAAAAAACTCATAGAAAAAGTTATCTATAACTCTAATCCTTCTAAAACTTCTTCAACACTTTTTCCACTAATTTCTTTAAAATCAATACCTTTTTCTTGTAAAGCAATTTTCATATTCTCTCCGATTCTACCAGCAATTACCAAATTAACACCCTTTTCTGCCAAAGCATAAGCAACAGACCAACCAGCTCCACCACTTCCAATAGCAAAAGGATTTTTAAATACTTCTACTAAATTTTTACCTTCAAAAATCAGATAATAAGGAGCTCTTCCTCCTCTATCACTAATTCTTGAATTTAAATCTTTTCCTTCAGAAGCAATTGCGACTTTCATATTTAATTAACACAAAATAATTTATGAATTTTTATTCATTAAGCAACTTTTCAATTACAATTCCTTGAATTATAGAAGCTATAACCATAACAAAACTTAAAATAATTACATACTTCAAGCCAAAGTAATAGATTATAACAGGTAATAATGGAATTTTAATAGCTCTGTTGTACAAAAAACAAGCAACCAAACCATAACTAACACCTTTTTTTCTTAAATCAGCTAATAAAGGATACCACATATAAATTGGGCCAGAAGACAAAATACCACTGACAATTGCAAAAATCCATCTTTTAACTCCTTTGTCTTTTAAATGTTTAGCAATTCTTTTTTGATTTAAAAATAAATTACTCAAAAACATTAAAATAAAAACTAAAATAAAAACAGGAATTAATTTTAGGATTAATTCCTTTAAATTAATTAACGCTTTAAAAAATAATTTTTTATCAAACAAAAACAAGAAAAAATAAGCTAATAAAACCAAAAATAAAAAATAAAACCTTCCCTTGTTTTCTTCATTAATGATCTTTTTTAACATTTTCCTAAACTAAATTGTAAATGAAAACTGTAATAATTGCTACTATAATAGACAAAATAAAAGCAGTTATATTTCTTAAAATCGCAAATTTTCTGCCTAATAACATTGATTCTGCTGGAAGTTGAATTAAACCTACTGTAACCCAAGCAACCAAAAAAGAGGTTACTGCGACTAAACTAACACCTTCATTAAGTAATTCCCCTCCAATAATATAACTTGTTATTGGATTACCGGCTGAGATACTTCCAATCATAGAACCAATAAGGGAATCGATTATAGGATTTTCAGTAAAAAATAGTTTATAGAAATTATTAGGAACGACACTAACTACTAAATTAACTAATAAAATTGTCGATAAAATAATCGGTAAAACATTCCAAAAAAACCTATTTGTTTTTAGAAAAGCTTCTTTAATTTTTAATTTGTTGTTTTTTTCTTTTCTTATTGTTCCTTCTTTTCTCATTGTTTTTTGAATAAAAATTCAATAGAATCTTTTATAAATCTTCGTTTTATTTTTTAAAGAAAATTAATCTTTCTAAAATTATGTTGATTTATAAATTTTTTGTAATTTTATAAATATAATGATTGATGTTCCACATAGAATTACAAATAGTGTTTATCTTCTTGATTTTGGAGAAAAAGTTAATAGCGAAATGATTATTGAGAAATTTAGCAATATTGAGTACAACCCAGAAACATTTCCAGGAATTATTATGAAAGTAGACGATTCTATTAAGTTATTAATATTTACAAGTGGAAAAATAATGGCTGTTGGAATTAAAAAAGATGAAGATTTAAAAAAAGCTATTGAGTATATGAAAGAAGTAATGAAAAAAACAGGGAGTAAAAATATTAAAGACCCTACAATAAAACCTATCAATATAACTGTTTACTTACCTGATATAAGCAAAGCAATAGGAACTAACTACTTAGATTTAGATGAGCTAGTTTTTTATTTAGATAATGTTAATTATGAACCCGACATGTTTCCAGCTTTATTCTACAAATTTCATTTAAAAAATGGAAAATTGATTTCTGTAACTTTGTTTAAAAATGCTAAAGCTAATTTAAGTGGGCCAAGAAATGATGAGGAAATAGAAATGGCAAAACAAATGTTTATTGAAAAATTAAAGAAAGTTTTAGAAGAAATTAAAAAGGAAAGAGGAGAGCAATAATTTCTTAAATTATTCTTCTATTTTATTTAATGTTTGAAGAAATAATCAAAAGAATCAAAAACAAATTTAAACCAAAAAAAGAATTTAATAAAGAAGATTATTATTTTTCTTTAATCAAGTTCTTTTTTGTT
>CAZGMV010000015.1:0-9705 GCA_964526875.1 Candidatus Woesearchaeota archaeon
TTTTCAAAAAATCTATTTTTATGTGAAGCAGGTTTATTGAATTAGGACCTTTTAGATATAACATAAGAAATCTTAAGCCTTATCCTATATCTGACTGGAAAAATGAACCTGTAAGTTATAGAAATGTGAATACTACATATTACTTTTCCTATTTGAAGGAAGGAAATGTGTATCTACAAATTGTTTATCCCTTTACTCTAGAACCAACAAGTAAAAAAGGAACTATAAATATGATTTGTTTACAAAATCACAAAGTCATAATTCAATAAGTGGTTATAACAAAATCTCTTTATTCCTTCAACCTTTGCTATTTTTTCTGTTATTTATTTTAAGGTCATAAAAAACATTTATAAAATTTGCATTTATATAAATTTAGGGAATATTTCATTTATAAAATTAAGTGAGGTGATAAAAAATGTTTGGAAGAAAAAAAGAAGACGAAAAGATTAGTGAAATTAAACTTAAAGTTGCTGAAGCTTATCAAAATGATGTTAATAAAGGTGTTGTGAGAATAGATAGAGGTGTTATGAAGAAGTTAGGAATTAGAGAAGGAGATCCTGTAGAAATTGAAGGTGGAAAAAGGACAGTAGCAATTGCACTGCCTAATTATCCATCAGACGCAGGCTTAGAGATAATAAGAATGGATGGTTTAACAAGAAGAAATGCCAAAACCTCAATTGGAGAATATGTAAGAATAAGACCTGCTGAAGTCAAAGAAGCTAAGATAGTTGAAATAGCTCCTGCACAAAAAGGAGTGGTTGTTGAAATTGACTCAGAATTCTTAAAACAAAGATTAATTGGAAAATCTGTTTATAAAGGCGATATTATTTCATTAGGTGTTGGACCAAGAAGAAGATCAATGGATCCTTTCTTTGACATTTTTCAGTTATTGGAAGAAAGTTTTGGGGCTTTTGGCAGTGAAATTAAGTGGTTAATAGTTAATACAAAACCTAAAGGAGCTGTTTTAATTACTGAAAATACTGAAGTAATTGTACACAAACAAGCTAAAGAAGTTAGTGAAGAAGCTAGTGTTCCAGATGTAACTTATGAAGATATTGGGGGTTTAGATGATGCTATTCAAAAAATTAGAGAGATGGTTGAGATTCCTCTAAAATATCCACAAATATTTGAAAGATTGGGAATTGAACCACCAAAAGGAGTTTTGCTTTACGGTCCACCAGGTACTGGTAAGACTTTATTAGCTAAAGCAGTAGCAAATGAAGCAGGAGCACATTTTATTAGTGTTAATGGTCCAGAAATAGTTGGTAAATATGTTGGTGAAAGCGAGGAGAGATTAAGAAAAATTTTTGAAGAAGCTGAGAAAAATGCTCCGTCAATAATATTTTTTGATGAAATAGATGCTATTGCTCCAAAAAGGGAAGAAGTTCATGGAGAAGTTGAAAAAAGATTAGTTGCTCAGCTATTAACTTTAATGGATGGTTTGAAGTCAAGAGGTAAAGTAATTGTTATAGGAGCCACAAATAGGCCTGATTCAATTGATCCTGCATTAAGAAGACCTGGTAGATTTGATAGGGAAATTGAAATTGGTGTTCCAGATACTAAAGGAAGATTAGAAATATTAAAAATCCATACAAGAAATGTTCCTTTAGCTAAGAAAGTTGTTAAAGATGGTAAAGAAAGTTTTGAACTATTAAACGAAAAAGAAAGAGAAGAATTGTTAAAGAAAATTGCTGAAGTTACTTATGGTTATGTAGGAGCTGATTTAGCAGCTTTGGTAAAGGAAGCTGCTATGAATGCTGTTAGAAGAGTATTACCTGAATTATTAAGTATTAGAAGAAGCAAAGAAGATGAAGAAGAAAAGGAGGTTAATAGGGAATTGCTGGAAAAACTAGTAGTAACTGAAGATGATTTTAAACAAGCATTAAAATTTGTAAGACCTAGTGCTATGAGAGAAGTTTTAGTTGAGGTACCAAAAGTTAAATGGGAAGATATTGGGGGTTTAGAAAATGTTAAACAAGAACTAAGAGAAGCTGTAGAGTGGCCTTTAAAATTTAGACATGTATTTGAAAAACTTGGAATTAAACCGCCAAAAGGTTTATTGCTTTACGGTCCACCAGGTACTGGTAAGACTTTATTAGCTAAAGCAGTAGCAAATGAAAGTAATGCAAACTTTATTACTGTTAAGGGACCAGAAATCTTAAATAAATGGGTTGGGGAAAGTGAAAAGGCAATTAGAGAGATCTTTAGAAAAGCAAGACAAGTATCTCCTTCAATAATATTTTTTGATGAAATAGATGCCATTGCTCCAAGAAGAGGACAGCACTTTGATAGCGGTGTTACTGAAAGAATAGTTAATCAAATATTAACGGAAATTGATGGTATTGAGGATTTAACAGATGTTGTTGTTATAGCTGCTACAAACAGACCTGATATCATTGATCCAGCATTGTTGAGACCTGGAAGATTTGATAGAACAATTTTTGTTCCATTACCTGACAAAGAAGCAAGATTACAGATATTGGAAGTACATACAAGAAATGTTCCTTTAGCTAAAAATGTTGACTTAAAAAAGCTTGCAGAAATGACTGAAGGTTATAGTGGGGCTGATTTAGAAGCTTTAGTAAGAGAAGCTGTAATCTTGGCAATGAGAGACGCTTATGAAAAGGGAAAAATGGAAGAGTTAGAAGAAGTAAGTTGGAAATACTTTGAAGAAGCATTGAAAAAAGTAAAACCTAGTGTTACTAAAGATATGCAAAAATATTATGAAGAGTTGCAAGAGAAAATGAAAGAAGGTTATCAGTAAAAATTAACTTTTAAGTTTTATAATTTACGTGTTTTTATTTTTATTTATTCATAAAAATTTCTTTTGTATCTTTAAATGTCTAAATTATTATTTGGTTTAAAAGATAGGGATTGTGGTGGAAGAATTGGTGAAATAAAGATTAAAGGAAAAAAAGTTGAAACTCCTATTCTTTTACCTGTAATAAACCCTAATTTAAATTACCACTGGGTTTTAGATGAATTTAAGCCAGAAGCTTTGATAACTAATTCTTACATATTGTATAAGAAACATAAAGAAAAAGTTTTAGAGAAAGGAATTCATAAATTTTTGAATTATGAAGGGGTTGTTTTTACAGATTCAGGTTCTTTCCAATTAATGAATTATGGGGATATAGGAATAACAAATAAAGAAATTGTCGAATTTCAGGATTTGATTGGTGTGGATATAGGAACTTTCTTAGACATTCCGACAACACCAGATAAAGATTATGAGACTGCTAAGGAAGAATTGGAGATAACTATTGCAAGAGGAGTAGAGGCTTTAGAATTAAGAAAAAATATGGCTTTAAATGGTACTATTCAAGGAGGTATTTTTAAAGATTTAAGAGAAAAAGCGGCTTTAGAATTTGCTAAAAGAGATTTTGATATTTATCCAATAGGAGCAATAGTTCCTTTAATGATTAACTACGATTTTGAAACCTTAATTAAGGTTTTCTTATGGTCTGTAACTAATTTACCATCAAATAAACCAATCCATGCATTTGGGGCAGGACATCCTTTAATTATTCCATTACTTGCTGCACTAGGAGCAGATATTTTTGATTCAGCGTCTTATTCAATTTTTGCTAAAGATAAAAGATATTTAACACCTTTTAGAACTTTAAATATTGAAGAAATGAATTATTTGCCTTGTGATTGTCCTGTTTGTTCAAGATATAGCTTAAAGGAAATTAAAGAGGATGAAGTTTTATTAGCAAAACATAACTTGCATGTTTTATTTAATGAAATTAGTAGAATTAAAGAATATATGAAAGAAGGTTGGCTGTGGGAGTATGTAATAATAAAAGCCCATTCACATCCATCACTTTATAGAGCAACAAGATGGGCTTTAGAAAATTTTCAAGATTATCTACAAAAAAGAGATCCTATCAGAAAAAGAAGTGGTTTATTTTGGCAAGGTGATTGGACTGAACTAAGGCCGGAAATACAAAGGGCTAAAAAAAGATTAAAAGAAAGATTAAATGTTAAGGATATTCCTGAAGAGTTAAAGGAAACTTTCCCTTTTGGACAATTTGTGAAGTAAAAGACTTTTGTTTCTTTTTTATTTTTATAGATTAAAAAAGATTTAAAAATAAAAAAACAAAAACTAAGATATTTGTGTTATTGTGTATGTTGGTTCTATGTCTGCGTATTTTCTCACATAAATAAAGTCATAAAGTGTTTTTCTAGCACTATTGTCCGAATCTCCAACTAAACATAAAGGTCCTGAAGTATAACTATAAGTAGCAGTTCTTTGGCCACCACTTGTTAAATCTTTTATATATTGAGATCCATCGACAACTTTAACTTCATAATCATGATAAGTAGTATCAGATCCTTGAGAACCTGAAGGATAACATAAAGAAGTACTAATACAAGGATGACCACCATAAACTCCTGTATCTGAAATGAAGTATAGGTTTCCAATACTAATACCACTATCAAAATCTCCTGAATTAGTAGGTCTCATTCTAAAATTAACTAAATAGCCTCCATTAAAAGTAATTTTTGAACATACCCAAGTAACTCTATTACCACCACTTCCCTTAAGAGCACCAGTGTGATAACTAGAATCTAATTCTTCAGTAGCACTTCCAAATACATCCCATTTAGTATTATCAATTACACCATCTTCAAAGTCATCATAAAAATCAAAAACTTGATCTGCTGTTTTGGCATGAGAAGTTGTATCCTCAAATATTCTAAACTCCAAAGTACTTGCTGCAGGTAAATAAGGGATTTTTATCCAAATAAAATCAGTATCCCACTCTAATGGATTATTGGTGAATTCACCATCTGATTTCTCAAACGTGTAATTTACGTAATTACTATTAGAGTCTATAACATAAAAAGTAAGAGTGGTTGTTTTAACAGAACTTATATTTACTCTAAGTTGGTAATTAACTAAATCATAAGAATTAAGGTTAACTATTCTTAAAGACCAAATATGATTTGTAGTTCCTGTTCCTGAAGAACTTCCATTTGTAGAATTATTAACAACATACGAGCCCGAATATATTCCCGAATATCTACAAAAATTGTTTACAAAAAAAGTTATGTCTCCTGTTACATTGACTTTTTTGTTTAAATAATAACAATCAGTAGTTAGTTCTACAATAGCTTCACTATTTTTATGGTATTTAAAATCATAATTTCCATTAGAATCAGTATAACCAACAAAAAAATTGTTTAAGTACAAACTTCCTCCAACAATAGGTTCTGAAGTATTGGCATCTAAGAAAGTGAAAGTAAAGTCTTGAATATTAAAATCTTCTGTTAAATTTAAATTTTCTAATTTTTTTGTAGTGTTTAAATTAATTGTTTTGATTTGATATAAATCCATCCATTTTGCTTTTGTTGGATTTGTTTCTAAATAAAGAATGTTATTTCCAGGATAAAGATTTGATAAAACATTAGTTTGTGTGTAAGACGGAACGTTTGTGTTTATGTTTAATATTTTAGTTGATAAAGAGAGACTTATTGAGTCAAAACCTTGAGGTCCTTTATCTGTTTTTACTATGATGTCTAAAATTTTGCCATCTAATGCACTAGGACTAATATTAAACATTTCACTTAAATTCCTTTCAATTTTTGTTAAGCCTGTTACAACTAATTCCTCTTGGTATTCTAAAGAATCGCTTGCTATTTTATATATTAAATAAGTCTTTGTTGGATAATTTGAGCTTAAATAAAACTGTACTAATTCAGGGTCTTGAACGTAATATTTAACATAGATCCCTACCTCAAAAGATTGAGGAAATTGTTGAGATTGTATAAATATTTTGTTCTTTTCAAAAGTGCTCATTAAATAAATACCTGCCGTAACTGCTATTGAAATTAAAATAAATGTAAATATTATGTTAGGGGCCACAGTTTTTTTAATTGTTTTTGACATTTTTAAAGTAAAATTTTTTTGTTTTATAAAAATTTTTATTTGATTTTTGAGATGACAGTTCAAAGAACATTTGTTTTAATCAAACCAGATGGTGTTTATAGAGGTTTAATCGGAGAAATAATCAAAAGATTCGAACAAAGAGGTTTGAAGATTGTTGGTTTAAAGATGGTTTGGGTTGATGAGGAACATGCTGGAAAGCATTATGAAGAACATAAAGGAAAACCTTTTTATCAAGGATTAATTGACTATTTGACGGAAGGACCTGTCGTTGCTATGGTTATTGAAGGGGCTAATGCTATTGAAAATGTCAGAAAAATTGTAGGTTCTACAGAACCTAAGAAATCATTACCCGGAACTATTAGAGGAGACTTTGCACATATAAGTTATGAAAGGGCGGATAGTGTTGGAAAGCCTTTAAAAAACTTAATCCATGCTAGTGATAGTCCAGAAAGTGCTGAAAGGGAAATAAAATTGTGGTTTAAAGAGGAAGAAATCCATAGTTATAAATTACCTTACGAGGAACACGTTTTTTAAGAAAAGCAAATTTTTATTTTTATAGTTTTAAAGTTTATAACAACAATTTTAGAATGTAGTGGGTGATAAAAATGGGTAAATTAGGTTTGCCTGTAGCTAAATATGTTATTCGTTTAGAATTTAAAGTTAATGGTGTCGTTGACAAATCTGATGTGATAGGAGCAATATTTGGACAGACAGAAGGTTTGTTGGGGAGTGAATTGGAATTAAGAGATTTGCAGAGATCTGGAAGGATTGGAAGGATTGAAGTAGAAGTAAAAAATGAAAATGGTAAAAGTTTTGGGACAATAACCATTCCTACTAGTTTAGATAAAGTTGAGACTGCAATTATTGCTTCTGCTTTAGAGACTGTTGATAAGATTGGACCTTCTAACGCTGAAATAAAAGTTGTTAATTTAGAAGATGTAAGATTAAGTAAAAGATTATATATAAAAGAAAGAGCCAAAGAGTTGTTACAAGACATGATAAATAAAGTCTTACCAGATTCTCATGAATTAGTTAAGGAAATTGAAGAAGGTTTAAGGATTTTAGAATTAAGAGAATTTGGTAAAGAAAAACTTCCTGCAGGACCTAATTTAGACGAGGAAGAAATAATCTTAGTAGAAGGAAGAGCAGATGTAATTAACTTACTGAAAGCAGGGATAAAGAACGTTATTGGTATTAATGGTACTAACATACCAAAATCTGTTATTGATTTAACAAAGAAAAAGACAACAATCCTGTTTTTAGATGGTGATAGGGGTGGAGATTTGATATTAAGGGCTTTAATTGAAAAGGGGGCAGATATAGATTATATTGTAAGAGCTCCTGTTGGTAAAGAAGTAGAGGAATTAAGTAAAAAAGAGATATACAAAGCTTTAAAGAATAAGATCCCATTAGAACAAATCAAATTAGAGCAAGAGGAAAATATTGAAAGCGAATATAGTAAAATTGAAAAAAAGGAAAAAGAAACTGGCTTAAGTGATGAAGTTAAAGAAAAGTTTAGAAAATACTTAATTGATATTGTTGGAACAAAGAATATTTTGTTATTGGATGAAAATTTAAATATTTTAGCACAGATTCCTCTAAGAGAGATTGAAAAAATCCCTAAGGAAGAAAAATATTTTGCAGTAGTGATTGATGGTATAATAAATAAAGAAATTATTAAACTATTAGAAGATTATGAGTTAGAGTATTTAGTAGCTCCTTCAAAAAGAACAGATAGTAACAAAGTAAAAATAATAACGGTAAATGAACTAGAATAGATTTTTTAGTTTTTAATCTTTATTTCTTTTTCAGAACAAACTTTTATAATAAAATTAAAACAAAAAACTATATGGGTGCTTTAATGGATAAAATAAAAGAGTTATTTAATAGAAATGATAAAGATAAGTTAAAAGAATGGTTGTATTTGAATGAAAAAGAAGGGGAAATAAGGAATATTATTTCTAATTTCTTACTAAATGTAGGAGTTATTGTCCCATACGGTAGTGGAAAAAATGTTTTTTTGTTTAATATTTCTCCTTTTGTTCCAATACTTTCTCCTTCCTTATCATTTTCTTTATCTGAAGAAGAAAGTGTTCAAGATTTACATTTAAGATTAGGAGTTTATAGTAAAAAACCTAAAGATGAAAAAGAGTATAGCTGTGCTTTTGGTTTTTATGATATTGGAAAGGATTATTTAAGAATTGAATTTTATCCTTATCCTGGACATAATAAAAAAATTGCTCATTACAATCAAGAATTAGCTAAACGACTTTTACATTTAGGTCTTTATGCAAAATATTTAAAAAAAGGTAGCTTTAATTTTATTCCTACAAAAAAACTAGAAGTAGAAATGTTTAATTTGAAAAAAGCAGTTTTTGATAAAGATAAATTCTCAAGATCTTATGTAAAGAATGAAAGAATGTTGGAAAAAGCAGTAAATAAACTTTCATTAGGTTCCTATTTGCTTTATTAGTTTTGTTATTCTTTTTTTAGAATAAATCTTTAATTAATTAATTTTTATGAACTCCAAATCTTTAGGACCTAAGGATATAAAAGAATTGTTTTATTGTTTTGAAGAAGAATATATTTGCAACATTCCAGGAAGGAGTGTAAAAGCTTCTTATGTAGTAGCTAATTTAGATTATATTTGGGAAAAATTGGTCTAAAAGTTTTTCATGAATCAGAGTGGATAATTAGGGGAAATAAGTATGAGTTATTTAAAATAACACCTCTGAAGAAGGGTTTAGAGATTCTAATGAATGGTATGATAGATTAGTTAAGTTAATTATAAAGAAAAAAGAACCTTTGGCTTTTTACACTTCTGTTTTAAGTAAAGATGATAAAAATAAATTTAAGAAAAAACTTGAAAAAGATTTAAAAAACGAGAATCTTAACCCTTCTTTTTATGAGTTTAAGTTGAGAAACTTAGATTGGATAGAAGAAGAAAATAAAAAATTAGTTAGAAGAATGAAAGAATTTCAAGATTATGTGTTAAAAAGGAATATAGGTTATGTAAATGAAAGAAATAGAATAACTGAAATAGGAATAATAAAAGGTTTTTATTTTTTATAACTAAATTTCTTAAAATTTCCTGTTTTTTAGAGCTATGAGAATTGCTGTAATTGACAAATCAAAATGTAAACCTAAACAATGTGGTTATTTATGTATTAAAGTTTGTCCTCCTCAAAAAAATGAGATAGAAGTCTTTAAAATTGATGAAGAAAGTAAAAAGCCTATAATAAATGAAGTTAATTGTATAGGATGTGGTTTATGTGTGAAAAAATGTCCTTATAATGCTATAAAAATTGTTAATACTCCTGAGTTCTTAGAAAACCCAACCCATAGATATGGAAAAAATGGGTTTGCTTTATTTGGTTTACCTTTAGTTAAATTTGGAGAAGTTATTGGGATTATAGGGAGTAATGGATTGGGAAAATCGACTGCTTTAGAAATTTTAGCAGGTTTATTAAAACCAAATTTTGGAGAAGATAAAGAGTTGAGTTATGAAGAAATCAAAAAAAGACTAAAAGCCAATGAACTTTATAATTATTTTGATAAATTGGAAAAAAATGAAATAGTTGTTAGTTATAAACCTCAATTTATTGAGAAAATTCCTTTAATGTTAAAAGGAAAAAAAGTTAAAGATGTTTTAGAAAAATATAAAAGTAATGAATTAATGAAAGAATTGTTAAAAAAGTTGGAATTAGGTCATTTATTGGATAGAAATGTTGAACAGTTATCTGGTGGAGAACTACAAAGGTTAGCAATTTTAGTTTCTTTACTAAAACAAGCAAATGTTTTTTTAATTG
>CAZGMV010000016.1:0-9524 GCA_964526875.1 Candidatus Woesearchaeota archaeon
AACAAAATAGTAAAGTTATACAAAAAATTTAAAAAGAAAAATAAAAAATTTAATTATGTTAAAAAGTATGAATTTTAATTAAAACCTAATCTAAGACATCAAAATCAAAATTTATTAGATAATCCTATTATTCTATTTACAGAATAAAATTTTATTAAAAGATATATCCTTTTATTTATACAAAAAATTGGAAAGGGGATATACATGAAAAGAGGATACAATATCATAAAAGATAGCACAATTTGTGTGTATTGGGAAGGAAGAGATCCTTGTTTAACAACTGCACCTTGTTCTAAATATAAAGATAGGTTTTGTTATGGAAGAGGACTTTATTTTAATCCTTTAGAAAAATGTTATGAGACTTGTTCTTCTTATAAACCTTATGTTTTAATATTAGATAAAAGAAGTAGAGAATTGTATAAATAATAAAAAACATTTTAACTCTTAAACTAAACTTTTTAGTTTTTCACTTAATAATTTACTTCTTTCCATTATTTCATTTAAAGAAAAATCTTTTGTTTTTTCATTAAACAACATTTTTTTATTTTCTAAAGAAATCGCCTTGATTTTTACCCTATTGTAGTTAGGTAATTTTAAAAAAGGAATTTTTTCTTCTTTAAATTTTTTAATTAAATCAAAATCAAATTCTAAAGCAATGTTTAAGGTATTCTCATTTCTAAGCCTCTCTATTAAGTAACTTTCAAAAATTTCTTTTGTTTTTTTGCTGAAATTCAAAGCAATTTCTAATCTTTCTTCCAATTCCTTAAATCTTCTTTCCATTACTTCTTCAAAACCTAAAGGAAATTTAATTAAGGAGTTAAAAAAAGAGTAATTTTCTTCCCAGATTTTTAGTAATTCTTTATTGTTGATTCTAAGCAACCCACCAAATCCTAAGTTAATTGGTTTATAAAATCCAAAAGACATTAAATCAATATCTCCGCCAAAGGACAAACAAGAGCTATTATCCAAAATTAAAAAAGAGCCATTTTCATTTAATATTTTCTTGATGTTCTTTATTTCTTTAGTTAAATTAATTAAATAACCGGGAGAAGAACAAAGAAATAAAGCAGAATTTTTTATATCAATTAATTCATCCTCCAAAGGTCTTCCTAAATCAGTTTTTATCTCTTTTAATTCAAAATCTAAATACCTAGGAAACCTTTTAAATGCTATCCAACCTCCTTGATCAGGAATATAAACTTTTTTTACACCTTTTAGTTTTAATAAAAATAAAGAAAATAAAATTGCCTGATTCGCTCTATTGACAAAAATTTGTTGTTTCTCTTTTCCCAATTTCTAAAAATTCACGAAATGTTTATAATGTTATTGTTTCAAAAAATAAAAATAATATAAATTTATAAGTTTTATATTGTTATAACCATTATGAGTAAAATAACAACAATTGCTATAAGTGTTGAAAAAAAGAAGATATTAGATAAATTAAAAAATGAAATGAAAGCAAAAAATTACGATGAATTAATAGATAGACTAAGCAACATAGAAAAAGAGCTTAAAAAAGAGAGAAAAAAAAGGAAATCTTTGGAATTATTAATAAAATGGGAAAATAATCCAGTGGATATAGAAAAAGCTAAAGAAAGAATAGAAGAAATCAAAGAAAGTAGAAAGAAAATATTAAGGTGAGATGATGAATAAAGTTTTAATTGATACATGTGTTCTAATAAATTTTAGAGCTGGAAAAGCAACAAAAAAAGAGAAACAGATTTTTGTTGATTTAACAGAAAAATATTTATGTCCTCAAATAATTTTAGAATTTCTTAGAGGAGAGGAAAATCCAGAAGAAGAATTAAAAAATTTAAAAGAAGCTTTTGATATTTTGGAGTTTAATGATAGGGTCTACATAACTTATTCAAAACTTTATAAAGAATTAAAAAGAAAAGGTAAATTGAAAAGCGAAGGTGATTTATTGATTGCTTCTTTTTGTATATCA
Source organism: Candidatus Woesearchaeota archaeon (assembly GCA_964526875.1). Taxonomy (GTDB): domain Archaea; phylum Nanobdellota; class Nanobdellia; order CAZGMV01; family CAZGMV01; genus CAZGMV01. Next base: position 1,949 of record CAZGMV010000016.1, read on the forward strand.
TATGATCTTAAACTATGGACTTTAAATAAAAAAGATTTTGAAGTTTTTGAAAGTTATGGCTTAGAATTGTTTAAAATAAGATCTTAATTTTAAAAATAAAAAATTAAAAAATTTATTTAGTTTTTCTTTCGTTTGCTCTTACTGAAGGTCTTACTTTTTCAGCCCCTCTTCCTCTATTTCTTAAACCTCTTGCTTTTCTTCCAGCAGGTGTTAAACCTCTAAATACTCTACCTCTTTGGTTAATAATCCAATTAATTCTTTTATCGGCTTTAATTTGTGGGTGGTGCGGGTCAACTAATATAACTTCAAACCACTTGTGTTGCCCATCTTCAGCAACCCAATAACTTGCTAAAACTTCCATGTTAGGATATTTTCTATTAGCTCTTTGCTCTGCAATTAATTGGTAATTAATCTTTAATATCTTTTTAACTCTTTGAGCTTTAGGTCTTCTTCCTCTTCCAGGATCTTCTCTTTTTTTAGCAGTTTTAGGAACTCTAACTCTTACAACAACAAAACCTCTTTTTGCTTTGTAACCTAAAGCTCTTGCTCTGTCAATTCTTGTAGGTCTTTCTAATCTTACAACAACAGGATCTCTTCTCCATTTAATTAATCTTTCTTTCCATAGATCTCCTAAATTATCCTTTGGTCTTTTCCAAACTTCTCTTACATACTTATAAAAACCCATTTTTCCACCTCTTTTCCCCTTCTCCACTTAGGGAACATAGGGGTTTTAGAAAAGCACAATAAAAAACTTTATAAATCTAATTTTTTGTTGTAAGTAATGAGTAATAAAAAGCTTGATGAATTAGAAAAGTTAAAAATCAAACATTTAATTGATGAATTAAAATCACATAGAGCTAGACATACAGAGTTAATTAGCGTTTATATTCCAGCAGGTTATGATTTAAATAAAATGGTTGACATGCTTAATAAAGAGTATCATACAGCACAAAATATTCAATCAAAAACTACAAGAAAAAATGTAATGACTGCTTTGGAGAAAATGTTAAACGCATTAAGACAATATAAGAAAACACCTCCTAATGGTTTAGTTTTATTTTCAGGAAACGTTGCTTTTAATGAGGGACAAGACGATTTTAGAGTTTATGTTATTGAACCTCCAAACCCTTTAAATACAAGAATCTATAGATGTGATCAAACTTTTGTTGTTGAACCTTTAGAAGACTTAATAGGTAGTAAAGATGCTTGGGGTCTGTTAGTTATAGATAAACAAACAGCTACTTTAGGACTATTAAAAGGTAAAAGTGTTAAAGTATTGAAAAAAATAGATTCTTTTGTTCCTGGTAAATTTAGAGCTGGGGGGCAATCAGCACAAAGGTTTGCAAGGATTAGGGAGGAGTTAAAAAAATCCTTTTTCAATAAAGTTGCTGAAGAAATGGCTGATAAATTTAGAAAAATAGAAGTTAAGGGTATTATTATAGGAGGTCCTTTTCCAACAAAGGAAGAATTCTTTAACGGAGATTATTTAGCAACAGACATAAAACAAAAAGTTAAAGGTTTAGTTGATATTAGTTATACTGATGAGAGTGGTTTACAAGAATTGGTTGATAAAGCGGAAGATATTTTAAAGAATGAAGAGATTATGGAAGAAAAGGAAATAGTAAAAAAATTTTTTGAGCTACTTGCTAAAGACCCTGAAATGGTTAGTTATGGATTAGCAGACGTTAAAAAAGCTTTGGAATATGGGGCAGTAGATAAATTATTGATTAGTGAAGATAAAGATGAAAAATTAATTGAAGAATTAGTTAACTTAGCAGAACAAACAGGAAGTGAAATAAAAATAATTAGTAAAGAAACTCCTGAAGGGAAACAGTTCAATAATTTAGGAGGAATTGGGGCTATTTTAAGGTATAAGTTAGAACAATAAATAAGATGGTTTAAATAATACCTTTAGGAATAAGGTTATAAATGATAAAAATAAAAGAATAAGCGCATCTTTTAGCAACTTCTCTTTTTTAAACTTTTTGTCAGTTTAAATATAAAAGACTTATTCCAACTAAACCTAAATTCAAACCCTTAAATATTACTGATTCTTTAATTTCAATTTCTTATATTATTTTTTTTAACACTAGAATACTTTATTTTATTATGATGAATAAAATCTTATAAATTTTAACTCACTAGTGATAAAAGGGTGATAAAAAATGGTTTGGGAAGGAGAAGGTAAAGAATACTTTGTAATTGATATTAATCCTTTAGGCACAGAAAGAGTACTTCTTCCTTTAATAAATTTAGACACAATAAATATGCCAGAAGGTTTAGAGATCACTTACGGGAGATTTTTTGAACCTTTACCTGGTAACGATAAAAAAGAAAAATTAGATGAGTTATTAGAGAGTATTTTATTCAACAAATTCTATGAAATAGGGTTATACTCACTAAACAAAAGATTTAAAAATGAAGGAAGATTATATGTTGAAAAACCACCAACTATCGTAAGTTCAGGATTGGTATACTCTATAAAATTGAGAATAAAAGAGATTAATAAAGAAAATTATGAAAATAAAACTAAAAAGATAATGGAATTTGATAACTATCTAAGAAGAGTTATTTTTCCTGTATTAAAAGAGTATATCCATCCTCTTTACATACCAGACGTAAATTCTGAAAAATATGAAATAGAATTTAAAAAAGGATTAAGAAAAGTATTAGAACAAATAAAAAGAGATTATAAACTTTAATACTTTTATTTTTCTACTTTTTTTTATAAAATTGCTTTATAACCTCTTCAATAGGAATTTCTTTTATTGTAATATCTAAAACCTCTTCTTCTAGTGAAGAAATAAATTCTTTAATTTTATTCCTTTCAATTTCATATTTTCTAACTCCTTCTCCTGTTTTTATCTCAATTAAAATCTTTTTAGGTTTTATTTTATCTAAATCACCATCATAAACAATTTTTCCTTTGTTAATTATTATAATTCTTTTACATAATTTTTCAATTTCTTGCAGATCATGGCTAGTTAATAAAATAGTAGTTCCGAATTTTTTATTGATCTCTTTAATTAATTCGATAAATTTAAATTTTGCTAAAATATCCATTCCTATTGTGGGTTCATCCAATAACAATAATTTTGGTTTATGTATTAAAGCTCCTGCTAATTCACTTTTCATTTGTTGGCCCAAAGATAACTTCCTAAAAGATTGGTTAATAAACTCTTCTAAACCTAAAAATTCATTAAGTTCTTCAATTCTTTTCTCAATTTCTTTTTTACTTAAATCATAAAATAAACCAAGCATTTCTAAATTGTGCCTAACACTTAATTCTGGCCAAAAAGTTCTTTTTTGACCAAAAACTACTCCTATTTCTTTAGTTAATCTTTCTCTATCTAAATAAGGAACTTTTCCTAAAGTATAAACTTCTCCTTTTGTTGGATGTAAAATTCCTATTAACATTTTAATAGTTGTTGACTTCCCTGCTCCGTTTGGTCCTATAAACCCAACAATTTCCCCTTCCTTTATTTTTAAATCAATCCCATCAACAGCTTTAACTACTCTATACTTTGGTTTAAATAAATCTCTCCAAAAACCTTGACTTACTTTTACTTTGTAATGTTTTGTTAAATTTTTAGTTCTTATAGCCCACATTTTTCCACCTTAATAACCAACACTTTCGTATCTTTTCAAACCAAACCTCCAAGCCAAGATAGCTAGTAATGTAAAAATAAAGACTGTTAAGTAGTAAGTTAAAGGACTTAATAATCTTTTTTCAACAAACAAAGGACCAAAAGAAACCATTGCTCCCGGAAATATATAAAAAAACAGTTTTTTTAAAAAACTTTTCCAAATAGGAGGATAATAGGAAGAAATAAATAAGCCATGTATAAAAGGTTCTCCTAAGCTATAATTAGACTTTATAAAGAAATTTAAAGAATTAGCAAAGCTAAAAACAGAATGTGTTAAAACCATTGAAGGGATTAAATACTTTAAAATAAAAAACTTATCTTTAACCATAAGCAATAAAACCAAAGCAGTAATTAATTCACCAAAAATAAAAGGATTAATTTTATTTATTAATAATTTAAAATATAAACTTTTAGGTCTTATTAAGAGCAAATCTAAGTTTCCATTTACTATTTGTTTTGAAAAGTGCATAAAATCCCAAAAAGTCCCACTACTCAACAACCAAGCAAACATAAATAAAGTTACTGACTTTAAAAATTCTTCTTTAGTTAAAATTCCAATATTTATACTAGCATAAGCCATCGAGTAAAACATAATAATATTTCCTAGTAGCATAACCATAGTATTGAATAAAAACTCCAGCCTAAACTCACTAGCTGCTTTAAAGTTAAAATAAAAAAATTTGATAAAGATCTTTAAATAATTTAACACCTTAACCACCGTTGATTTCTAGTTTCTTTATAGCTATTTTCTTTATTTTTTTAGTTAAGGCTAGCAATAATAACAAATAAATGAAAAACAGTATTATCTCAATTTTTGCAACTTTACCTAAAATAAAATTGGTTTCAAAGCCTATAAAATAATAGAAAGGTAAATACTTCAATTTTTCACTTATTGCATCAGCTATTAAAATTCCTCCACCTAAAAAAGCTAGCAGTTTGTCAAACAAATTTAATAAAGAAGAAGATTTCTCAAAAATAAATGTTAAATAAGAAGTAAATTCATTAATTAAGTAAATCATATAAAAACTTACACTTAAAGCAAGTAAAGATCTAATGAGAAAAATTAAGTTTAAATATTTTATTAGGCCATTAACGGAAAAAACAAAAAATAATAATATAAAGGAAGCAATAATTCTTAAAAAGCCAAAAGAAAACTCTTTAATAAACATTACTTTATAAAAATCATAAGGTTTGATCAAATAATTTGAAATACTTCCATCAACTACTTTTTGCTGAATAGAAAAAGCAACATTTAGCCATAAAGTACCCAAAGGTAATGAAATGAACAAATATCTAGCCAAATAACTTTCTTCAAATTTTAGAAAACTTAAATTTACATATAAAGCAGCTATTATAATTATAAAGATATAAAAATTTCTAATTACAAACTCTAAAGGATAAAAACTTTGTGAATAGACTGATTTGAAAAATAAATTTAAGTATTTATAAAAATTAGTTTTGTAAAACACAAAAACATAAAAATCAGTTCTTTATAAATTTTTGTTTTTTTTTGGTTAACACATTAAAGGCTTTTAAATTTATCAGGATTAAAAGGTAATAATATTGCTTTTTCTTCTGTTTCTAAAACATAAGGAACAAAAATCTTATCATCTATTAACTTATAATTATCATACGAGGTAGAAGGGTTGTAAAATATTACATTAAAAAACTTTTCTTTTTTTAATTTTTTTAATTCGTTTAATGTTTTAGAAGGATATAAATAAAAATAATAACCATTTATGAAATTTAGTACTATTTTCTTTTTTTCTTTAGGAAAATCTATTTTTTTCAGTATTTTTTTAAAGTTTTCAAGATTTTTGTTAGGTAAATAAGAATAATCCCTAAAAAAGTCGGGAAAAGTGAATAGATCTAGTAAATGTTTGTTATAAAAACTTTCTAAAGAGTAATTAATAAAATCTCCATAATTCGTTTGATAATTTATAACTATCTCTTTAAGATTGTCTATTTTAGTACCAATAAAATAACAACTTATGGCATAAAGAGCTTTAGACATTATTGTTCCTGAAGGATCAATAAATAATAAATTTATATTTGTTTCCTTTATTTGTAATTCACTCTTTATTATTTCAAGTAGATCCCTTAATGCGACATCTGAAATATAAAAAGAAAACCAAGAAGATTTTATGTAAATATTTGAGTATTCTTCTTTAGAAAGTTTATTTTTATCTAAAGCTAACAAATATGGAAAAGAAGCTCGTAGATTGAAAAAAGGAAAAGAATTTGTTTCTTTAATAAGATCTCTTAATAATATTATTTCTTTTTTTATTGATTTATAGAGTTCTTTAATTTCTTTTTCTTCAACTATAGAATCATTTTCATTACTACAAGACAAAAAAACCTCTAAAACTTTTTTTTGATTTTCACTCAATTTATTCTTGAATTTTTCTAATATCCATTCAAAATAATCAAAAATAGAGGAAAAATTCTTTCTTTTATTTATATTACTAAATTTATGGATTTTATACAACATTTTTACACTTTAATTATTTTCTTTTTTTCCAAATTCCGTAATTTTAATTATTTTTTCCTCTTTTTCCTCAATTTCCTTTATTTCTTTACTTTCTTTATCTTCATTCTTTTCTTTTTTAGTTTTCCTTTTTTTACTTTTTTTAACATTTTCTAGTTCAGAAGTTAATAAATCAATTTTTTCTTCTAACTCTAAGATTCTCTTTTCTTTTTTCATAAGATCTTCTTTTAATTCAGCAATTTCAATATCTATTTTGACTTGAATTAATTCAACTAACTCGTTTATTTTTTTATTTATCAAATTAATTTCTTTTGTAAATTCTTTGTTTAATACTGTTATTTCCTCGTTTATTTTTAAAAAATCTTCTTTAACTTTTTTAAAAGCATTTTTAACTTTTTGTTTAAACAAGTGGTAATCTTCAATCATAACTTAGTAGTATGTAAAAAAATTTATAAATTATTTACTTAAAAGTGGTAATGTCGATTAATAAGATAAAAGATAGTAAGCTTTTTTCTATTAAAAAAGAACTAGCAGAATTTAAAGAAAGGTTTGATAAAGAGATTTTTGATTTCCTAAAAGCACAAAAACCTCAAACAATAATTAAATATTTAGCATATTATGTAAAAGGAGGTGGAAAAAGAATAAGACCTTTTATTTTTTATAAATATCTAAAAAGCCAATTAAATTTAAACGCTTTTGAGGATGAAAATTTAAAAAAATTAATGTTCGCTATTGAAATATATCATAATTCATTACTAATTTTAGATGATTTGGAAGATAAAGATGAAAAAAGAAGAAATAACTTAAGTTTATGGAAATTGATTGGAGAAAACCAAACAATAAATATTGGTTTTTATGGAGTTAATCTTGTTGGCAAAATAATTAATGAAACTTCTTTAGAAGATAAAATTAAAATTAGAATAAGTAATTTTCTTATGGATGTTACTGAAAAAACCTTGGAAGGACAGATGTTAGATATTTATTTAAAAGAATTAGCCAACAACTTAAAGATAAAAATAAAGAAAGAAAAAAGCTTAACCGAAGAAAAACTAAAAAATTTAAAAGATAAATTAAAAAAAATTTATTTAAAAACTATTACTTTAAAAACAGCTTATTATTTAACATTGCCTTTCTTAATATCATATTCTTTAAATAAAAACTTTAATGAAGAAGAACTAAATAAATGGAAAAGAGATTTTCTATTTGTCGGAATATTCTTCCAAATAATGAATGACTTTGAAGATGTTTTTGGAAAAAATAATGATTTAAAAGAAGGAATTTTAACGCTACCATATCTAATCTTAATTGAAGAGGATTTGAATAATCTTTATGGTTTTTTAGCTAGTGATTTTAAGTTAGTTGAAAAGATAAAAGAAAAAAAATTAAATAAAATAGTTGCAAGAAGGTTAAATAAAATAAAAGATAAATTTTTTAATTTTGA
>CAZGMV010000017.1:0-8915 GCA_964526875.1 Candidatus Woesearchaeota archaeon
TCTACATTATAAAAATAGATTATTAATCCTTCTTTCTTATTAAAAATCTTATTTTCTTCAACTAATCTTTGTAATTCTCTGTCTTTTTCTACAATTTTTTTATTAATTCTTTTTAACTCACTTTTCTTCTCTATATTCTTTAATTCATTAGATAAATCTTGTATATCTAAGTTTTTAACTAACTCTAAAACTTTTGATTTAATAAACTCCTTGCTTAAACCGCTTTCTTTTATTGCTTCAAATTGTTCTAGTAGTCCATTAATTTTACCAAAACTAAACTCCGTAATTTCAATTTCTTCTTTTTCTTCAGTAAAATTATAGTTTATGTCAATTATTCTTTCTTTTTCAAACACTTTTTCTAGTATGTCAAAAACTCTTTCTCTTTTGATTTTATTTAAAGTAAACAACTCAATTATTGCTTTTCCTTCTTTAATTGTTTCATTAATTTTTTCTAATTTCATCTTTAATTCATTTAAATCATTGAATTCTAGATAAATATCGTAGTAATTAGAATTTTGAACTTCTTCAAACTTAATGTTTTTTAAATCACTTATGACAAAACCTGTTTTTTGTTTTTTTATTTTCAATTCCTTAGCAAATTCAATCTTATGAAATAAACTTTTGTCTGTCAAATCTAAGCTCCCACTATAAACAAGAAAAGAGTTTTTAAATAAATATTTATTGTTCAAAACGTTGCTTCTGTGTATATGTCCTAAAGCATAGTATTTATAATTTAAATTAATTAGTTCTTCTATGTTTATTTCATTAAATTCTTTTGGAACTCCTGAGATATTTTCAACAGATTGATGTAACATCAAAACACTCTTATCCTTAAAAAAAGAGTCTTTAAATTCTTTTAACAGTAAATTTAGCATCTCTTTTGTTCTTATATAAGCTAGACCATGTATTTCTTTAATTTTGTTTGAACCTAAAACACCTTTTGCTTTGTAAAAAACTTTATCCTTTATTTTCACTTCTTTAAACTCAACAAATTCACTTTCGTATTTTCTTTTTAAAAAACCAACTTTATCTCCACTTGATAAATTGTTAATAACTCCTAATTGAGAAAATAAGTAATAATAACTTAATGAAGTGTTATTACAGTCGTGATTACCTTCAATTGTAAAAATAGGAATTCCTTTATTTTTTAGTTTGTTAAGTAAATTTAGTGTTTCTATCAAAGTTTCATTATCTATTATTGGCTTGTCAAATAAGTCTCCACTAATTAATACAAATTCTGGGCTTAGGTTTATTATTTTACTAATAGTTTCCTTAAACAATTTCCAATTAAAAAATTTTTTACCTCTGTAAGTTTGGCCTATGTGTATATCAGCTAGATGGACAAACATTTTAGCTCATTATGTTTTTTATTAATCTCATAATACCTAATAGTAAAGCTATGACGAAAATTGAACCTAATATTATCAATATTAGTGTATTGAACTCAATCTCAGCTTTTTTATTTGTTTTTTCTTCTTTATTTTTTTTATTTTCAACTAGATCAAGCACTTTTTAGAGAGACAAAAAAATCTTTATAAAATTTTTAAGAAAAATGAAAAATGGAAAATTTAGATCAAGATTACTTTATCTATTCAACAAAAATCCCTTATGATAGAGTTAAATATCTAAAACAAGTTTTAAACCAGTTAAAAAATAAATTAAATGATGAAGTTCTTATTGAGATTAATGATAATGAAATCTTAATTAAAAGCCAAGATTCTTGGTTAGCTTATAAAGTAAAAAAAGTGGTTGAGGCAATTGGAAGAGGTTTTAATATTGAAAAGGCAGAGTTGTTATTAAGTGACGAATATGGTTTCGAAAGTTTAAATATTAGTGATTTAATAAGATCAAAAGCTCCTAATCAATTAGAAAGAGTTAGGGCTAGAATAATTGGGACAAAAGGAAGGGCTAAAAGAAATTTAGAAGCTTTGGGTGATTGTTTTATTGAAGTTAAGGGAAAAACTGTTTCTTTTATTAGTGATATAGAGTCTATTAATGATGTTAAAGAAGCTTTAGAAATGTTAATTAGAGGTTCTCCTCATTCAAGAGTTTACAGGTGGTTAGAACAAAAGAAAAAACAAAGAAAATTTTATTCAATGTTACAAAATAAATATAGAGAATATTAACTATAAACTATATAAAGGCTTTTATTTAATTTGGTTTCCTAATAACTTCAAAAACTTCTTCTTCTCTGTTTTTCTTTTTTATTATAATGTAGGTGTTATGGTTTTTTATTATCTCTTTAATCTTTTTTTCATATTTTAAATAATTTAAACCAGCTAATTGTAATAAAGTGTGAACTTCGTTCAAAAAACCTGGAGAATTAATAAAAACTTCGTATTTTTTAAAAATCCTTTTATTATTTTCTTCCTTAACTAAGATCTTTTTTATAATTGAAACTCCAATAAATTTTCCTTTTTTATAGATTTCTCTAACTATTAATTTACTGTCTTTTTCTTTATTTTTTGAGCTTCCATAATAATAATCAACTAGTAAATATTTTTCCTTTTTTACATTCTTTAAATTTTTCAATATTTCCTTGTTTTTAATTTCTTCTTCAATTTCAACTTTCCCCTTTTCTTTAATTATCTCATAATCATTTACTATAATTAAATCAGCCTTTTTAATTTGCTTTTCCCCATAAACCTTCCACATTGGGAAAACAGCTAATAAAGAATTTAATATTCTATCTAAAGGCTCTTTTGTTCTTGAAGGATCTCTAATAATTCTTCTAACTATCAATTCTTCTTTATCTACTTGAATAAAGATTTTAAAAGCCTCTTTTAATAGTTTTTTTGAAATAAAATTTAAAGTGTAAATTCCTTCAACAATTATGAAGTCATAATTAGAGTTGATTTTAACGAAATCTTCAATCATTTTCTTCTCAAAAGAATATACTGGCTTAAATATCCTTTTGTTATTTAATAGAGAAAATAAATGTTTATTTAATAATTTAAAATTTATTAAATTTGGATGATCATAAGAACCATAAAGTAGATAGAGGACTAAAGTGTTGTCTTTATAATAATCATCTGTGCTTATAACTAAAACCTTTTTATTTTTCTTTTCCAACAGACTTTTTAATTCTTTTGCAATTAAGCTCTTTCCAGAAGCTGAAGGTCCTGCAATTAGTATTAATTTTTTACCTTTTTTAAGAATTAAATCAACAACATTTTTTAAATCTTTGTAATTTACTTTATTTAAACTGTTTAACATAAAAATCACCTAAAAAAGAAAAATCTAGTTGTTATTAATTATTTCTTTTTTTGTTTCAACTTCATAAGGGTCTAATTTTCCTTCTTCTTTTTCAACTTTTTTTCTGTTAATTGAATATATAATATAACCCATTCCTGAATATACATCTCTTTTAGCCGCTACTTTTAAAGCCTTTAAAGCTAATTCTTTAGCTTCTTTTAATGTTAACTCTTTTTTGTATTCTGCATCTAAAACAGGAATTGCAAATAAAGATCCACTACCATCAGCAAGGAAATCTTTTCTTTCTTCTAAAACACCGTCCGGTGTTATATTATAAATATAAAAGTTTTTGTCATCAAAACCTGCTAATATCAAACCTGCAATTCTAGGAAAGAAGTTTCTTAGTCCTTGGTAGTTAATGATTGATAATAGATTAGCAACTTCTGCGATCTTAATTTCTCTCCCATGTCTTAATTTAAATAAATCTATTTCTGCATTTAGTATCTTTTGAATATATTGAACATCACTTACTACTCCAGAAAACGCTAAATAGATGTTTTTTGTTAAAGGCACTACTTTTAAAGTATCTCCATGAACCATAAAACCTGCAGAAACTTGTTTATCGCTTGCAATAACAACTCCGTCTTTAGCTTTTATAGCTAGAATTGTAGTTCCTGTTTTTAATTTTTCCATTTATAAAAACCATAGCAAGATTTTTAAATGTTTTTAGAGAATAAATCTAGCAATTTATTCAGGATTTAAAAAACTATTAAAAAGACAATAAATTAATTATTTACCAACATATTCAAATCTTGGAACTTTCTTGCCATCAACTTCCACATACTCTAAAAACATTTTTTTAGGCCTAGCCCATAAAGCGTTTTTTCCAAATTTTTTATCATCATATAGGGCTCTATAAATAACCAATTCTTCTAAAGTTTCACTATGTCTTGCAATGCCTAGAACTTCATAATATTTCCCCTTATAGTGTTTATATATTTCAAGTTTTATTTCTTCCACGTATTCTTTAAATACAAAAGATTTAAAAATAAAACCTTCTCGTTTTTTGAAATCAAACCTTATTTAATCTTTCTTTTTCTAATTTTTTGGTAATTACTTTAATTACTTCTCTATAAGCAGGTCTTGTAATGAAAACACCAATTGTTATTCCTGCAATTGTTGTTAGAGCAAATCCTTTTAATAACCCCAAACCTAAAAAGAATAGAGGAATCATTGCTACTGTAGTGGTTATCCAAGAGGTTAATACAATATGAGTAGCTTCTTCCATTCTTTTGTCAAATTTCTTATATCTTCTTATTGCGTTATCAGCAAAAACTATTAAATCATCTACTCCAGTCCCAACTGAAACCAATATCCCTGCTAAACTTGCCAAATCTAAATTCCACCTAACTAAAGCTGCAAATCCAAAAATTAATAAGATCTCACTAAATAAGGAAAATAAAACTGCTAAAAATATCTGCCAATTAGGATATTTCAAATAAATAATCAAAGCAATTATTAAAACAGAAACAATTCCAATTAATAAAGTGTTGTTTAAAAATCCTTCTCCAAATTTTGGGCTGAATTGATTAACACTAACTATCTCAAATTTTGTTGGTAATGATCCTGTTTCCAACAGCCCTTTCATTTTTTTAATTTCGTTTTTTAAATCTTTCAAGGCTTCTTCTTTTGTTTTTCCTTTCCCTACTAAATTAATTACCACATTTTGGGCAGGTCTACCTTTTAAATCAGATGAAATTGAAAGATTATTTATTAATTTTCCATCCAAATAGAAATCAATTGTTTCATTTAAATGATCGCCAATTGTTTTTAAATTTTTAGTTGCTTCAGCAAAATTTTGCGCAGCTTTTTGGTCTATATTTAAAGGTAATTGTCCAGAGCAAAACCAAACACTTTTTTCTCTCCAACAATGTTGTTCAGGGACGTAATTGGGATTAAAAGATAATCCAACACTAACAACATTTTCCCCAGTGAATATCGTCTTATTTCCTATCTTAGACTCAAATTTTCCTTGTTTCGCAATAAATTCCTTTATTTGTTTCTCAGTTAAAGTAGGAGCTTCAATTACGAAGTAAATGTTATTGCTTAAATCTTTTTTGTATTGTATATTTAAATTCGTTAAACCATAAACATTAAACCTTGTTTCAAAAACTTCTCTTATTTTTTCTAAATCATTCTCCGTTAAATTACTATTCAAAGCCTTTAATGTTGCGCTTGCTCCCCCATTTATCTCTAAACCCCATATTAATCCTTTTTTTAGAATCAAAAAAATTGATAGAGATATTAAAAATAAAATAATCCAAATTCTTTTGATTTTTAAAAGATCTTTAAATTCATCAACTTTTTTTTCACTTTCTTTTTTTTCATATTTTTCTTTACTCATTTTTTTAAACTACCCTTACATTTATAATTTTTATTGTAGTTTATATACTGTGTTAATTAAAAAAAATCAAAATTTCAAAAAATCAATTACTCCTCTTATTGCTGTATTGATGTTGTTATTGACTACCTTATTTCTTTCTGGTGTAGTTATGGTGGTTATCTCTAATTTATCTAAACAAAGCGAAGTAAAGATTAAAAAACAAATATCTAATCTAGAAATAGATGGTGTAATCAAAGATGCTTATGCCTCTCCAAACTCAAATATTTTTACATTTACCTTGATTAATTATTTTAAAAGTAGATTACCTGTAGATAATGTAAATACTAGACTAACTTTGTATGTAAATAACTACCCTATAATTTGTGATATTAGTGAAAATAAATTAGATAATGATTGTTATTGTTTCAAAGTACTGAAAAAAGGAAGCGAAATTGATTTAGAAGAAGTTAAAAAAGGTTTGTTGCCAAATTTACCTTATACTTTTTATTGTAAAAATGAATACAAATCATTTAATTTAATAGATGAGTTTAAAATTGGCTGGTTTTACATGGCAGATATGAGACTATTAGACTTAAAACCAATAATTGTTGGTTAGATATGGAAAAAGCAAAATTTTTACATATTTTTAATTATAAAAACTTTGAAAATCTTGACAAAAGTATTATTTATTTAGGTCACGAAACTTGTCAGGAATTCTTTTACAAAAACCTAGATTTTTACAAAAAGATAGTAAAAAAAACAAAAGAAAAAAATGATAAGATTTCTTTTGTCTTGGTTATTCCACCTTTAACGGACTTGTATTTTGATAAAATTGTTGAAAGTATTATTAACAATAAAAATCTTTTTGAAGAAATAACTGTAAACGATTTTGGGACTTTTTTTAAATTAAAAGATTATTTTAAGGTTAATTTGGGAAGACAATTAATTAAGTTTAAAGCCGGAAACATAAATTTAGATAACTATAAAGGGTTAATAAAAGAAAATGAACTTAAGGAAATTAAAAAACCATTAATTAGCGATCTTTTAATCAAAAAATTTGAGAAAGAAATTAATTTAATTGAATTAAACCCTGTTATACAAAAGATAGATTTAAGTATTTTTGAAAAAATGAAATTCAAATTTGCCTTACATTGGCCTTTTGTTTTAAATACAACTACTTTTATGTGTTGGTCTAAGGTTGAAAAAATGTTTAGAAGAGTTGTTAATTGTGATTTAAGTTGCAAATTCGCTAGAACAAACTTTCTAGAAAATTCTTACTTTATAAAAGGGAATGCTAATTACTTTAAAAATCCTGAAAGATTAGAGGAGTATTTGGACAAAATAGTTAAAAAAGAGTTGATTGAGAGAGTAATTTTCCATTCAAATTTATGATTTATAAAAATTCTTTTTTAACTATCTCATGGAAAAATTAGTTAAATATCTAACTTTCAAAACCTTTTTGGAATATAAAGAAAACTTTAGGCCTAATTCGGTTATAGGAAAAGTTTTAGCTATTAATCCTGAATTAAAAAAAGATATTAAACAAATAATTGCTTTAGTAAATGCTTTTGCTAACGAATTAAAAGAAAAAAGTGAAGAGGAAGTTAAAGAATTTGTTGAAAAAAATAAAGAAATTGAAGAATTAATGAAAAAAAACATACAAAATGAAAAAAAGAATCAAAAAAAGGAGGAAAAAGAATTGCCTGACCTTAATTTAAGTAATTTAAAGTATTTTGGAAAATTTAGAACAAGATTTGAACCTTCTCCTTCTGGCCCATTACATATTGGACATTCCATAGGTGTTATTATCAATTATTTATACTCTAAAAAATATAATGGGGAATTTCAATTAAGAATAGCAGACACAAACCCAAAAAACATTTTAGTAGAAGCTTATGATTATATTGTAGAAGATGTTGAATATTTAACAGGAAAAAGATTTAAGCCAGTAATACAATCAAAAAGAATTAAGATTTATTATGAAAAAGTGGAAGAATTACTTAAAAGAGGTTTAGCTTATGTTGTTTTAGCTGACAAAAAGGAAAAAGAATATGTCCAAATTGAAAAAGCCAAGATTGATAAAACGATTGTTGAGCAAAGAAACAAAAGTATTGAAGAAAACCTGGAATTGTGGGAGAAAATGTTAAATAATGAATTTAAAGAGGGTGAAGTAATCGTAAGAATAAAAACAACCATTAATCAGAATCCTAATGAAGATTTGAAAGATATTGTTAGTTATTACAAAAATTCCTCTTTAATTGATTATCCTTTATTCAGGATTGTTGAAGAAGAACATCCTTTAGTTGAAAATGTAATAGTTTGGCCTCTGATGAATTTTTCTGTTCCAATAGATGACATGTTGTTTAAACTAAGCCATATTATAAGAGGTAAAGATCATGAAATGAATGGGGAAAAGCAGAAATTGATTTTTAAATATTTTAATCAGCCTTTACCTGAATTTATTTATTTTGGAAGAATTAATTTTACAGATTTAAAGGTTTCCACAACTCAAACAAAAAAAGCAATCTTAGAAGGAAAATTTGAAGATTGGAGTGATTTAAGACTTCCTTTTTTAAAAGCTTTGAAAAGAAGAGGAATACAAAGAATGGCTTTACAAAGGTATGCTAAAGAATTTGGAACAAGTAAAGCTGATAAAAAAACAACAATTGAGGAATTTTTTAAAGCTTTATATAAATACAACCGAGAAATTTTAGATTCAAAAACAAACAGGTATTTTTTAGTTGAGAATCCCTTACTGATTGAAATAAAAGGTTTAAAAAAAGAAATTGAATTAAAGCTAAGGCCAAATAGTAATGAAAAAAGATTAATTAAAGTAGATGAATTCGTTTTTGTTGATGAAAATGAGATTAAAAAGTTGTTGGAGAAAGGAGTAAATAAAGTGAGATTGATGCATTTAGCTACTATTGAAATTAAAGAAGAAAATGGAGAAATAAAAGCTAATTACATTGGAGAAGAAATGGTTAAAAATAAAATACATTGGGTTAGTAAATTAAATTTTGAAGAGATGAATTTAGTTAAAGCAAATAACCTAAGTTTAACAAAGAAAAAAGTTGTTGTTGAAAAGGAAGCTTTACTAAATGACATATTTCAAGCTGAAAGAGTAGGTTTTATAAAAAATGAAAAAGAAAAAGAACAGTTAATTTTTATGCATAGGTGAAATTCATTAATATTTTATAAAAAAATTACCGTAGCAACGAACTCGCTTGACCCGTGCGCTACATTCTGCCTTCGGCAGAGCAGCGCCTGCAACCGATGGCTCGGTTGACGCGCCTATAAATACAATATCTTCTTTCACCACTAAACGAAAAAAAAAAAA
>CAZGMV010000018.1:0-8802 GCA_964526875.1 Candidatus Woesearchaeota archaeon
TCCTTCCACCACCATTTACCTATTTGTTGGATTGGGAAAAAAGGCTTATTTAAAATTAGTTCCTTTACAATTCTTTCAAAAATTGATCCCAGATAACTATTAAAGTTTTCTTTTATTTTCTTCAATAACAATTCTTTATTAATCTCTAATAAAGAATAGTTTGGATAAATAAATCTAAACCAAAAATTAAGAAAATTGTTATTGATGTAGTACTTAGCTTTCTTTTTTTCCATAAAAGGATTTTCTTTTTTTACAATTTCAATAATTTCCAATTTTCTTAAATAAGGAGTAATACTTGTCTTATCTTTGAATCCACATTCATTTATTATTTCTCCAAAACTGTTTTTTCCCTTTGCTATTGCACTTAATATTGAAAAATAAGTAGAAACTTCTGAAAATTCTTCTTTTAATAAAAAGATAGCTTCTTCATTTAATAAACTACCTTCATTTAAAATTTTTTCTCCTATTAAGTTAAAGATGTTCTTCTTTTCCAAAAATTCTTTTAAATACAAAGGAAAACCGTCTGTTATTGAATAAATATTAAAACTTTCTTCTATATCCCTATTGGAGAATTTTTTTAGAAATTCATAAGAAGCTAAAAAAGAAAAAGGTTTTATTTTTAATTGTCCAGTTCTTCTTCCATATAAAGGGCTTTTATAACTCAATAGATCTTTTTCTATGATAGACAATTGAGAACCTAAAATTATTAAAAAAATATTGTCATTTAAACTCAAATAATTATCAATTAAATCTTGAAACAAAGAAAGAATTGAGGAGTTGTTCTTTATTAAATAAGGAAATTCGTCAATAACAATGACAAACCTTTTATTTACAACTTTTGACAAATAAGAAAAAATAGCTTTCCAATCATCTTTTAAAAAAGAAACATCGTAATATTGATTAATTAATTCTTTAAATTCTTTGATATTAACAGAATCGCTAGCTTCTTTTGCCATAAAGTAAATAGCTTCTTTATCCTTAATGAATTCCTTAATTAAAGTAGTCTTTCCAACTCTTCTTCTCCCATAAATAATAAGAAATTCAAATTTATTTGATTTAAATTTTTCTTCTAAAAATTTTAACTCTTTATTTCTATCAAAAAACGTAATTTTCATTATAATAATTTAGATTACGTAAACTTTATAAACCTTCAAAATCTTTCAATTCCTTAAGTTTTGCCACTTACATTCTAAAAAAGCAATTTTTTCTCTTGTTCATTAAAGGCAACTAAGTCAATTTCCTTATCTTTCCACCACCATTTGCCAATATTTTGATTTCTACTGTTGTTGTTTTTCCTTCTGTTATTGAAAGCAATATTCTTGAATAAATTGATGCCATTGGAAATATTTCTTTTAAAAGTAATTTTCCTTCTCTTAAGAGCAGCCTCATAAGGATTAAAAATTTGCTTCTTCAAATAGAATAAAAGCATCAATTAAATTCTCTCTTTTTATTACTTCTTCTATTTTTAAAATCTTTTAATAGTTTCAATTCTTCCTCTTTATTTACAAATTTTAACCATATTTTTCCAACAACTCCAAAGCTTTTATTAATTCCTTTCTTTCATTGTTTAGGAAATAATTTAATTGTTCCATAACTTTTTCGCTAACAAATTCCGTATTGAACTTCTCTTTAATTATATATCTTAACTTCTTTAAGTATTTTTCTTTTAGATTTTCAATAACACTCTCAATTACCAATTCATTATTTTTGATTTCCTCAATTTTAGACTTTAACTCTTTCTCATTTTTTAAGCCTAAAGTTAAAGCTAGTTCCCTTAGTAAATAAGCTCTTACATAACCGATTTTCTTAACTTGTGCCAGAAGGGAGAAATTGGGATGGATTCCATAAATAAAAGATAGTTCAATTCTTTTTAACTCTTCTTCACTTATGTTCAAGTCAATAATCTTTAATTTTAAAGCCTTTTTTAAAAAATAAATTATTCTTGGGATGTCAATAGTTAAATTCATAACCCAAACAGGAGGTTTAACTTTTTGAATTAAATAAAATAACTCATCCTTTCCTTCTTTAATTTCTAAGTTAATGAATTCTCCAAAATAACCTATACCGTAAAGCAATAAACCTTGACACCTTCTAAAAGGTATTATTTCTTCATACAATTCATTTTCCCAATAATTAGGATAAAAATCTGGGATTTCGTAATTTCCGTCAAGTAAAATTGGTAAATTATTCCATAAATTCCAAAAATCGTCTTCAAACACTTCTTTGAATTTTTGTACACTCTTTTTAAATAAAAAGTAATTTGTTGGGTGTATGTAAAAAGAACTTAATAATTTTCCTTCAACAGACAGCCTCTTTCCTTTAATTAAACCCCTTTCCTTTAAGATTTGAATAATAACATTGTTTAATTCCACAAACATTTTAACTAATTTTTCATTACTTTTAATTTTGTGAAAGAAAAAGGAGTTTTTTATTAAATCAAAACCTTTACTCATTATTCCTAAAAAAATTAAAGAAATGTTGTTTATGCTATCTATGATTTTTACAGAAAACTCATCTTCAATTTCTAAATGAACCAAATCTGTTAAACTTTTAAGTTTGTTTTCAAGCACTTTAAATAAAAACTTGTAATTTCTTTCTAAAATTGTTGAAAATTCTTTACTTTTCCAGCTCTCTAATTCTTTTTTAAGTAATTCTTTTGTCTTTTTTCCTTTTCCAACAATATAATGGACTGTTCCCTTTCCCTTTTTCGTAAATCCCATTCTTCCAGCTCTTCCCTCAAATTGTAGTAAATCCAAAATATTTGGAAATAAATAGCCTTTTATATTCTTAACAATTATAATCACATCATCTGCTGGAGAGTTAAAACCCATGGCTAAAGTTTGAGTAGCTATTAAAAGAGTTAGTTTTGAGTTTCTATCTTTAAACATTTCTTCTATTAATTCTCTTTCTTCTTTTGGAATATCTGCATTATGAAAAGCAGTCCTTATTTCTCCTTCAATTCTTTTTGCAAATGGTACTGTTTCATTTAAAGCTTTAAATCCTCTTTTTTCCAACTCTTCCAGAATTAACCAACCAATTTTTTTAGAAGGAACAACGAGAATTGTCTTATAATTGTTTTTTAGATTCTGATAAAGGATTTCTTCCAACAACAAATCAACGAACTCCCCAATATTGTTTTGATTTGGTGTAACTATCTCATAAAACCTTCTCTCTAAAGGAATAGGCCTCCAATCACTTTGTATAACTAAAGAAATATCTAACCAATCAACTAATTCTTCCATTCCAGGAATAGTTGCTGAAAGAAGTAATAAGCTTTTTTTCATTTCTTTAGCATAGATTAAAGCTTCCTCATAAGCTAAAGATCGCAATTCATGGGTTATCACGTGAATTTCATCAAAAACAATTAGCTTAGCCTCTTCAACCCAATTATTCTTATTCCTGCAAGCAGAAACAAAGCTTTCAGCAGTACAAACTACAACATCATAATTTTTTGGGATAAAGGTATCATATTCCCCAGTTTTTAAAACGATGTTTAAGGAAGTTTTTTCCTTTAATTCTTTGTAAATTTGATTTGCTAGAGCCCTTGTTGGAGAAATGTAAATTGTTTTCTTAATTCCTTTATAAAATAAAGCGTAATAGAAGGAAATAGTTTTTCCTGTACCTGTTGGAGTGGAAATTATAGTGCTTTCTCCTTTATAATATTCAAAAAAAGCAGTTTGTATAGGATTTAAGGTAAAAGGTGCTAAGTTACCTAAGATTCTAGAGCCATCAATCTTTTTTAACTTTTTTTCTTTGCCATTTTCAAAAATTCTTATATATTCATCACTTAATTGTTCTTTAGGAATTTTAATAAATAGTGTCTTTGAATTATCTTTACTTAAAAAATCTAAAGCGGATTGAAACATTAAAAAAGAAAATTAAAAAATTTTAAAAAATGAATTTTAAAACTTTTTCTACAGAATCCCTATACACTCTTAACGAGTTAAGAACAACTTTTAGATCCGAATTTCTTATTTGTTCTTCTTTAAATAGCTCTTCTCTTTTCATCAACTCCTCAAAAACCCTTCTATAAAGGCCAAGAGCGCTATTAAAATAAACCATTAGTTTATTAAAATCAGGTTCTCCGTTATTATTTAAATAAAAACCTTTTTCTTTCCTCAATTTTAAATTATACAAGACGCCATAGTAAGCAGAAATAAAATAACCCAATTCTTTAAAATAATTATCAGAGTTTCTACTTTCTAATATTTTTTCTATCTCGTTTTCAATATAAGCTAATAAACCTTCTTTTGTAGCATTAACTTCATCAATCCAAACATTAGAAGAATAAGCTACAAGTTCTGATAAAACATCGGTTAAAGTAGGAAAACTTTCATATTCTTCTTTAACAAGCTTATCAAATAAAAAATGGAAAGTTTCATGGTAATATACTTCAAGAATCATTCTTCTTATTTCTTCTTCATTTAAACTTTCTTTTTCAATTTCTTTATTATATAACTTTTCAGAGTAAGCTCTAGCTATTTTTAAGAAACTTTTACTTAATATAACCACATTATCTCCATATAAAGGTGTTTCTAACACATAAACACAATTTTTTTGTTTTTTGTCTTTAAATATTGAAACTTTTCCTTTATAAAGAATTTCAAGGTTTATTGAAATATAAGGAATCTTTTTACCTTTAATTTCTAAATCTGATTTATCTCCGTTATATCTACATCTATAAGCAATTAGTAATTTTGGATTAAATTCAAGAATAGTGCCTTCTAAAAACTTTCTTAAGGGTAAATAATGATCTTTATAAAGCCAATAATATCTAGTAAACACATTTCTTAAAATATCTTCAAATGTTCTTTCTTTTGAAAGTTCCTCGGAGCGATTCACTATTTATTAATAATAAGAAAAATTTATAAATAATTTTCTTTACGGGCTAAAATCTTTCTATAAAAAGAATAGAGAAAATTTGTTTACCCTTTAACTTGTTTTATAATCTTTTCTCCTAACATATCCCAATAAGTTACTTCTACACCTTCACTTAGCTTATCTTTAACTTCATCATCTATTACAGCTTCAAATGTCTCATAAGTTTGGTTATCCATTACTTGAGCAGTATTTTCATCTAAAATTGCCATTACAATTCCTGTCTTTTTCTCAATAATTGGAACTTCAATGTTATCGCTTGTGCTTTTTAAAACCACTTTTTTTCTTCCATCCTTTAAAGAAACTGTTTCAATTCTTGCTTTGGCAGATCCATGTTTTCCTGCTTTAGAAACATCAATCTTAACAACTCTACAAACAACCCCATCTACTAAGATAAAATTACCTACTTTAATTTCATTAACTTTCTTTAATATTACTTCTGACATGTTAAAGCTCTAGGAAAACTTTTATAAAATTGTTGTTTCAAAAATAGAAACAAAAAAATTCTTTAAATAAATCTTAGAGCATCTAGGTTCTTTGGTACGTTTACATTAAATCCACTTTTCTGAATAGCTTTAGCCAATGAAAAAATCGCTTCTTTTTCTCCATGAACTAAATGAACTGTATGTGGTTTTGGAGTTACTCTATTAATCCAGTTAATTAATTCTCTTCTATCACTATGTCCAGAAAATCCTTGGAAGTTGTAAATTTCCATATTAACTTTAACAATTTCATCAATCCCAACCATATTTAAAGGAACTTCCTTTACTCCATCTAAGATCTGCCTTCCTAACGTGTTAGCAGCTTGGTATCCAACGAAAAAGATTGAATTTTTTTCATTAGGAGCCCAATTTCTAAAATATTCAATTACAGGCCCCCCATTCATCATTCCAGAAGTGGTTAAAACAACATTTCCATTATCCTCAATTATCTCTTGTCTCTCCATTGCAGAACCAACTCTTTTAAATATTTCAGATTGGAAAGGATTGTCTTTTTCTTCACTAATTCTCTTTTTAAGTTCTTTATTTAAATACTCAGGATAAGCAGTGTGTATAGCATTAATATCCCAAATCATACCATCAAAGTAAACTTTAAAGTCGTAGTCCTTAAAAACACCTTCTCTCCATTTTTTCTCAAGCAAAATAACTAGTTCTTGAGCCCTACCAACAGCAAAAGTTGGAATTAAAACATTTCCTCCTCTATCTAATGTTTTTTTAATAGTTTCAATTAATTGATTTTCAATTTCCTCTCTTGGAGGGTTGATTTTGTTCCCATAAGTTGATTCCATTATTACACCCTCAACTCTTGGGAAATTTGTTACTGCTCTGTCTAATAAGTTGGTTTTGTTGAATTTAAAGTCTCCTGTATAAAGTAAATTATACAAACCATTTCCAATATGAATATGAACTAAAGCAGAACCTAAAATGTGTCCTGCATTGTAAAAAGTAATTCTCACGTCTGGTGTTATATCTGTAACTTCTCCATAATTTAAGGTTATTGTGTGCTTTAACATTTCCCTTATTTCTTTTTCTCCATATAACCTTCCTTGAGTTAGGTTAACGAAATCAATAAGCATTAAAGCAGCAATGTCTCTTGTTGGAGGCGTCATATATACAGGCCCTTTATAGCCCATCTTGAATAAGAATGGTAAAAAAGAAATATGATCTAAATGAGCGTGTGAAATAATCACTGCATCAATATCTTCAACCCTAAATTCCGGAGCGTCTAAGTAAGGAAAAGTATTTGGATTTGTTATAGATAAACCAGTATCTAAACCAGCATCTAGCAAAATCCTTGATTCACTTGTTTGCAAAAATAAACAACTCCTACCAACTTGCTGGCCTGCTCCTAAATAGCTAACTCTGATCCATTCTTCTCTTTTTCCTCTTCTCCAATCGGAATAGATTCTTAAACCTACTTTATGTAAGAATTTTTTGTATTCTTCATTATTTAAATGCAAAAAGGATTTAATTGACTCTGTTATTTTAGAGTCCATTAATAAGGCTCTCTCAATCTTTGGAGTCCAGAAAGTTTCTTCTTTGATTTTATCTAAAATTGAAATTGCCTTTTCTTTATCAACAAACAATAAATTAGGATATTTAAGTTCTAGAACCACCAAACTTCTATCTTTCTCAAAGTAAATATTTGTTAGCTCACATTCTTTTGGAATTAATTCTTCAACAATTTTTTTGACTTTCTCTTCTTTTTCTAATAAAGAATTATCAGCCCTTATTTCAATCCTTTTCTTAAATTTATTAACTAAATCCTTAGCAAAAGTTCTAGAACTTTTAACAACATCCTTATTTTTAGAATAGAGGACAATTTTTGCTCCTTCAAATTCAACATCAACTATTTGTGAACCTTTTGGCAGGTTTTTTTTGATTTCCTCTATTATTTTTACCATTTATTTCACCTTTAAAAAATTTAAAAAATAATTAAAAGACTCAAAGACCTGTTGTCTAAAAATAAAAAAGTTTTTTGTTGAAATTTGCATTTATTTGTAAAAGTTTTATGAGCTTAATAAAGATTTGCTGAGAAAGGAAAATTGATTTTATTCTAATTCAGCCAATCTTAAAACATCTCTTTTAAAAATTTCAATTCTTGAATATTTTGGTAATCTATCTCCAAAAGGTCTGTTAACTCTTCTCTTTGTTCTTGATAAAGATCTTAGTTCTTTGGGAGTTAATCTTGGTTTATTTAGTCTTTTTCCACTAACAGCGCATTTTGGATAATCATGTTTTCTTGATTTAAAAATGATTGTTACTCTTCCACTAGGAGTTCTTCTGAATAACTTTCTTTTTTTCATAAAGAAGCTTCTAACAAAAAATTTTATAAAGCTTAAGCAAAGTTAAAAAAGTAAATGAAAATTGCTTATGACATAAGAGGAAAGTTTCTTGAAGAAGTTAATAAAGAATTTGTAAGTTATTTAGTCAAATTTTTACCTAATGAATTTATTTTAGCTTTTGATGGGACTGAGAACAGTAAAAAAGTTTATGAATGGTTAAAAGAATTATCCATCAAAGAAGGAAAAACTATTTTTGATTTGGGAATATCAACTACACCCTTTACCTCTTTTTCAGGCTATTGTTTAAATAAATTAAGTATAATGGTAACGGCTTCTCACTTGGGAAAAGAATTTACTGGATTTAAAATAAGTGAAAATGGTGTTAGTTGGGAGAAAGACAAGTATCTGGAATTAATGGAGAAAATTGAATTTGAAAAGAAAAAGAAAGACGATAGAAGTGAGGAGAATGTTGGTGGGGAAAGTAAAGTTGGGGAAGGAAAAATAATTAATGTATTTGACAATGTTTTGAGAGAATATAAGGAAAATTGGTTAAATTTAAATAGTTTAGGGAATGAGGAAATAGAAATTAATTTAAATGAAAAGCACTGTGCTTTAAAAATTTTGGATAAATTATTTAAAAAAGTTGAATTAAGTAAAGATTCTATAATCTCTTTTGATACTGACGCGGATAGGTTTTATTTAATTAAAAAAGAAAAACTATTTCCTGATTTAGTTGGGATTGTTTTTGCAAAGTATTTAACTAAGGAAGGAGATAAAATTATTTTTAATGTGGGGTGTAGCGTTTTAGTTTATAAAGAATTGAAAGATAGAAATTTAGAAATGGTTAAAACTGGAAGAAATATAGTGATTCAAGCAATGAAAGATGCAAAATTTGGTTTTGAATATTCTGGCCATTTTTATTTTAGTAATGAGAATTACCAATTAGATGATGGTATTAAAGCATTTATTGAATTCTTAAAAATTGGGGAAAAAAGATTTTTAGAAGAATACGAAAGATTACTAAAAAAGACTAATTTAAGTAAAGAGTATAGGGTTGAAGGAGTTTTAGATGATTTTATTGATTTAGTTAATGAATTTAAAGAAAAAGCATTTAGAATTATAGATATTGATGGCTATAG
>CAZGMV010000019.1:0-8513 GCA_964526875.1 Candidatus Woesearchaeota archaeon
TATTACTTGCTGTTTGAGAGAACATGTCTTGGATGTATAAACCTAAAAAGCTTGTGTAACAAACTGAAAGCCTAAATTGTTGTTTACAATAAATATCTCTAGTGAAGTTCAAACATTCAGGAATGCCTTTTAATGGATCTGGATTAATTGCTAAATTCAGTAAATTAATATCGTTAGTTGAGCTTTGTAATATCTCCTCTCTCTTATCAAACCATTCCTTCAATTCTTTTGGAATTAAATTTTCAATCTCATTTACTTTATTTAGTGTTTCACTTATTTCACTCAACAATTCTTGTTTTAGTTGTGGATCAATATTTCTATTCTCAGTGTAATCTTTCAAAGTATTTAATTTATCCTTAATAGTATTCAACTTCTTATACAACTCATAATAATTCCAAACCAATTTCCAATCAACTTCTTCTTCATTAATTGGTGGAAGAGTTACTGTAAATAAGCCAATATCTTCTAAAGCCAAATCTTTAATTGAGTCTTCTAAAGTTGCTATATTTTGGTTTAGTTCATCAACTTTTTGCTCAATTTGTTCGTTATTTATTTCTTTCAAGTAAGGCTCTAAATCTTTAATTTCATCTTTAATGCTTTCTAATTGATTACTCATTCCAACGCTTGCAAAGTACTCAGGAGCAATATAAGCAACTATACAATTAATATTATCATTCAACAATTGAGTGAATTCTTGTAGTCTTTTACTCATATCGGAAGCACAAGGAATCATTGAACCAGTAATTGCTTGAAGAGCAAAACCATATAAAGAGCTAGTAAATCCAAATCTAGCAAATTCCATGTTATCAATTTTTAAAGAACTATCTATTTTTCCTTTATAATAAACCTCTGGAGCTTCTGGTTTTAGAGATAATATAGGCTCAAATGCGTGCTCATCAACACTTTCTTTAGTAAATGGTTTGAAAGGATTTTCAAATGCTCCACTTAAAACATTACTAACTCCAAAACCAAACCCTTTCCAATTATTAGCTGTTAATATTGAAAAAGTCTCAGCAGTACATTTACTGTTAATGTTTTGTAAAGCACATAATGGTCCCATAACAGTTCCAACAATTTTAGCAACTTTCTCAACCATTGTTTGATTATTCTTAATTTGTTGATTGAAGTTAGTTATAGTTGCTAAAGAACAATGGAAGCCAAATAATCTAGCTAATTCTGGCCCTGCATAAAAGAAGAACATTGATGACATGAAGTTTCCTAAGTAACAATCATTAGCTTGTTGAACTGCAACTCCTAATAGCTCAATTCTTTTACCAATATCTTGCATTACTAAATCAAAGATTAATGAGGCAAAGTAAGCTATTTGTTCTTCTTTATTAGCTAATAAACCTTTACTACACACTTCGTTATATTTTTCCCCATTCATTCCCTTTAATGATAATAATTCCCCTAATAAATTAAAGCTTCTTTGATTTAAATTCTCGTCAACAGCAGTACAATAAGCTTTAGCTTTATCAGCAGGAATTGTAAAGTATACAAATAAATTATTTATATTTTCACCTACTTTAGAACCAAATTCCCTATCCCAACTTTCCTCATCCCAAACACCACAATTTATTTCTCCTCTATTTCCCAAATAACAGCCAAACCAGTAATTATTACTTTCATTAACTTCAAAACCACATTTTTCATAATTTACTGGAACAATTAAATTAGCATTATAGCTAGATAATTTTGTGCTTAAAGTCTTTCCTTTAAATAAATCATCAATATCCTTAAACCATCCAGTGTAAATGTTTTGAACAAAATTAGCTATAGCTTTCTGATTAGTATTTTTCAATTTATTTATAAGCTGATTCTGGAATTTTAGTTTATACCTAGCAATATCTTCTAATTCAACTCTTTTTCCAATTAATTTTTTACATTTATCATTTCCATTAGCATTAGCAACATAAACTCCTTTTTCTTTTGAGACTTTAAATGTCAAAACACATTTATTTCCATAATAGTTGTCACTAGTTGCTATTATTCCACCATTGAATAAATCTCCTTGTGTATAAGAGGAATAAAGAGGTAGTTTTTTATCTAAACTTCTTCCAATTTCAGAGATGCTTTCTTTAAAAGCATTGCTTAATAATTCTTTAACTCCTTCCCTATCTATTACAGTCTTACCATCAACAACCAAACCATTATCTAGATTAATAGACCACTTTATACTATCTTTATCCAACACCGTGTGTATTGTTTCTGGATTTATTATAATTCTTTCTATTCCTCTATAACCATTTTCCTTAATAACACAATTATTATTCTCCAAAGAGTCCAAAAAAGCACATATTAAATTATCATTTTTATTAATTAATGCTTTATAAACCAGTTTTTTTAGTTCATTTCCTTTAAAGTCATTTAATTCTTGCAATAATTCACTTGGAGAAACAGAACTTTCTATTTTTACAATATTCCCATTTTCACTAACTTTAAATCCGTTTGATTTTAAATCAATAATACAATTACTTATTTTATCCCCTATAAACCATCTATTAAAGTCACAAAGCTTATTAATTTTTTCATCTGTTAAGACTAATTTGTTTTCTTTTAAGTCAAATAATTCTAAACAGCTTTTAGGCAGAGTATCTTTACTTAATTTTAGATCATTAAAGCTCCTTGATAAAGATTTAAGTCTAGCTTTACAAGTATTTTCCCATTCTTTCAATATTTCTCCATTTGCACATTTAGCTTGTGCTTCTTGGAAGTTTTTTAGTAATGTATAATACTCATTACACCCATATTTAAAAGCCATCTCCAATAAATCTTCATTTTGATCCATTAAAGAGCCTGGTTTTTGTAGATAGCTATAAACAGCATAAGCACATAAACCAGCTCTTGAAGAAGAAATCATTAGCATTTTAGTAATTGCATCTTTTAATTTACTACTAAGTTTTAAATCGTCTGAAACATTAATAGCGCTATATTGCTTATCCAAACTACTCATCATTTTTTTAAATAACATTGCTTTAACAGTTGCAAAAGCCCCATTAACCATAGCACACCAAGTTACTTTTGATAATCCTAAGAATTGTTGTAAGTTAGATTCTAATTTCCCATCTTTTGGATTAATTACCGGTATTTTACCACAATCAATACTCATCTCAGCTAACCTACCAAACATTATCAAAATCATTCCAGCAGTATGTTGGAAACCGTAAATCATACTTAATTGGCTAGCTATTTTATTGTATTCCCAAGTTAAGTCATTAATCCTTTCTTTTATTAACTCAGCTAATTTTTTAGCTCCAATGATATTAGTTACATTAACCAATACTTTTTCAGTATCAAAGGTATAAGTTTGGTTTACTTTACTTCCATTCCCTAATTTAGCTATAACATTAACACTTCCTTTACATTGCACTTCAAAATAATCATCATCACTTGCTTGAGTTCTATACCAAACAGGTTCACAAGGACCTATTTTTAGTAAATAATTATCTAAACCAACGTGTTCTATTTCATAAGGACATTGATTCATTGAACCATATCTATCATCTAATTCACAATCTACTTTTAAACTATTCCAATCTATGTACTCAATTTTTTCATTATTTAATAAAATTGCTCCTTCATTGCTTGTTGTGAATGGTTCATTAACAAAAGGAAGAGTAAAGTTAATTTTCAAAGGAATTCCACTGTCTTTGGTACTAAATAACTCTCCATTAGGTCTATCCAAAGAAACGTCTAATTCACAATTCTTTTCACCATTTTTTAGCTCATTACTACAATCAAAATAAGCATTTACATCCCAACCCTCAGCAGGATTTTTATTTAGGATAGAAGTTAAATCTTTTGGGCTAAATGAAAAATTAATTTTTTTGTCTAAGATTGTTGTTCCATCTAGATCTTTTGTCATTATTATTCTTGAGTCAAATTCACATTTATCACTATCTAAAGGAATTCCAGGAATAATAACAAAAAAAGTTGAGTATAAATCACTTCCATAATCATCTCCTTCATTATCTTCTTTATTAAACACTACCTGATCTCCTTTATAACATGTTAAGTTATGGTAGAGTTTTGTACTAGTTCCTAATTCAATTTCACCAACATTAATACCAAATTTAAATAAACCTTTTACATCATTAATTTCTAAAGAATAATACCACTTATTCAACCCACTTAATTCATAATCCCACACTACTCCATTTTCTTCATTGTTTGTTCCACTATTTTCCTCACAAAATAAAGTATTAGCTAAAAAAATGAAGACAAAAAAAGAAAATAAAAGAGTTAGTTCCTTTATTTTCTTTTTCATTGTCTCACCTCTTTAAATACACTATTAAAGCTAACGCTTCCAATCTTATTCCATTTTCCATCTTCATTTTGATTATAAATCAAAACATTACTTTCAATTGAAACCCCACTAGGTAAACAAAACACTAAATATTTATGACTTACAAATCCTTTGCTATTAGCTAAATCAGCAGTACTTGTGAATACGGTATTGTAATAAGGGAATTCTATCACTTTATTATTACTTAATCTAATTAAGTAAACCTTTGTTCCATCTAAATTCCCTTTGAATTCATAAATTTTAACAACACACTCTTTAAATTTATTATTTAAATCATCAAAGTAATAATTATTTTTACCAAAAACATAAGTAGTGCCTAAATATCTCTTTACAAAATCTCCTGATTCATTAACAGTGATTTCATATAAAGAATAAGGAACTTTATTTGCTAAATCAACAGAAGTTGCTAAAGGAGTTATTTTATCATTATTAATAATTATTCCTTGAGGACTATCTAATTTAAAAGTTAAAGGTATTTCTTTATAGTCTTTAATTAAATTCTGTTGCGCTTCTAGAGTAAAGGTTTTTACTAAGTCTGAATTAGTGTTTTCAAAGTTCTTAGTATTTAAAGAATTTCCTTGAAATCTTAGATTTTCAAAGCTATTATTACCCCAATTATCTATTAACCATTTTGGAGTATAAATAGTCCAAAAATGAACTGTTTTTAGGTTAAACAAATTTAAAACTAAAGTATTTTGTCCTTCATAGAGTTTATAACTTCCAATATAACCTTCTTTGTTAGCAAAAACCTTACAATTTACACAGTTAATAGGTAATTTCGCTTCTCCTTTGTCATTGGTTTTAGAATAACAAGAATACTTTGAACTTTCAAAAGTTACATAAGCATTTTCTATTGGATTGTTATTTAAATCAAGAACTTTAATTTTAACTCCTTCTTCAAAATCAAAAGGACAACTTTTGCTTTTAGCAAGTTTAGGCTCTTCATTGTTTGAATTATCAGCAATTGCTTCCTCCCAAGTTTTATTAGTAGCGAAGTTGTTATTTACTACTAAATCCATTACGAAATTAAAAGTCTTTTTTTCAAATTTTAAACTAACTAAAATAGGGACTCTTAAATCATAAAACAGATCATAAGAACATTCATTTGGCATATCCTTGCTCAAAGCTCCAAAAGGATTATTCAGATAAGAAGGTTCTACATAAAGCTTATTATCTCTAATATAAGCACTACTCCCGTCAACAACACTAAAATCAATTTGTACATCTTTTAATAAAGGATAAAAATTAATTTCGGTGTGAGGGATATAGTGATCTAGATATTTAATCAAATAAACACTTTCTGTATCACCATTATCAGTAAGGTAAACTTTGTATTTAGGAACAATAATACTAATAACCTTTTTTATGTCTTCTTTGGCTTTATTTAAATCAAAGACAATTTTTTCACAAGGAATTATCACATTACTAGTAGGATAACCAAAATAATTAGAGTAAACACCATAAATCATAGCAAATAAATTAGAAGTTATTGCTCTATTTTCAAATTCGTAATTAATTAAACCATTATACAATTCCAACAAATCATCTAATTTTTTCATACTACCTTCAAAATCCAATGAATTAACTTGAACTTTTTTATTAACAATTGAATGAATTTCATAATTTATTTTAGCTTTCCATTTATTTCTAAAAACACTAAAATCAACTAAATCTAACAAGACATAATAACCTTTTGTTTTTGTATAATCAAAGACTTTATTTTTACATTTCCAAAATTTTTTGTTAACATAATCCTCAATATATGTTTTTAAATCATCAAAACCAATATTAACCTTATCTTTACCTTCCAAAACTAAAGGAAAACCTTCTACACTGCCTAAAGATTTATCTTTTAGAATTTCACCAAATGAATAAGAAATTGCTTCGTCAATTAAATCATTCAAACAAGTATCTAAATCATCTCTAAAAAAGGTTGTTCTATAACTCTTTTCAGCAGTACTTGTTTCAGTAATAGTTTGAATAACAGTTTCGCTCTCTTTCTTTTCATGGCTTATTTTTAGAAAAATATAACCTCCTACAATTAAAACCATTCCTAGCAATAATAAGATAGGAAACATTACTTGAGATTTTTTATTTTTAGCTTTTCTTATTCTATTACTAATAGGAAAATACATCACTAATTTATATTAAAAGCAATTAGAAAAGGTATTTACTACTCGAAAATAAGTAATGCTAAAAATTAATTAATTCTTTCTAAAAAAGCTATTGTTTCTATATGAGGAGTATTTGGGAATTGATCAATCATCACTAACTTTTTTAACCTAAACTCTTTTAACATTTCAATATCCCTATATTGTGTTTCTGGATTACATGAAATGTAAATAAAGAACTTATTTTTCTGATTTTTTAACCATTTAATTGTTTTTTTATTCAAACCACTTCTAGGTGGGTCAACAATAATCAAATCTTCTTTTTCAATTTCAAAATCAATTTTTTCAACAGCTTTATTAATTAACTCAAACTTTTTTGGATTTAAATTATTTAATTCTAAATTTTTTTTATACAACTCAATACTTTCTTTGTTTAATTCAACACCAACTATTTTTTCAAAATACTTGTTAAAAGGTAAAGAAAAAGTGCCTTCTCCACAAAATAAGTCGATTAAGTTGTTTAAAGAATGTTTTTCATTTAATTCTTTAACAAAATCCTCAACTTCTTTAATCATTAAACTAGCAGTGTAGGAATTAGACTGAAAAAAAGAATTAGGCCCTATTAAAAAGTAGTGATTATTTAATTTTTCTTTAATTAAATTTGTTCCTTTTAAAACATTTACTTCAAAAGAGTAAGAAATGTCCGTAATTGTGTTGTTAACACCATGAATAAAGGAATTTACTTCAACACCTTTTTCTTTTAATAAGTCATGAAATTCTAAAAAGATTTCTTCAACTTCTTTTTTAGCTTTTAATTCTTCTTCATTTAATTCAACCTTTTTGTTGCCTTTAAATCCCTTGTTTAAATAATCGTTTGAAGTATTAATAACCAACATTCTTTCATTAGTAAATTTACCTTCTCTAATAACTAAATATCTTAACAATCCATTATGCTTTTTCAAATCCCAAGCTTTTAGTCCTTTTCTATTTGCAAATTCTTTAAATAAATTTTTTATTTCATTAGCCTCTTTAGACATTAAAAAACACTCCTCCAAATCAACAATTTTCCACCATTTTCCCTTTTCTTTCAAACCTATAATCACTTTTTCATTTTCATTTTTACCAACAACATAATCCATCCTATTTCTATAATAAAACTGTTTTGGAGAAGGAATTACTTTATCAATTCTATTAAATAAAAATTCTACTTTGTTCTTTTTTAATTTTAACTGTTCTTCATAACCAAAATTCATTAAACTACAACCACCACATTTGCCAAAATGTTTACATATCACAAAAGAAAAAAGGAAGACAATTTATAAGCTTTTTCTCAACCGATGCGTTGATCAATTTAGTTTAAAGATATTTTTGTATTAAGATTTAATAAAAACTTTCCTCTCCAACTTCCATTACTACGACTTCAGTTTTCAATTTTTCTTCAACCATTCTTTTAAATTCATAAGGATCTTGTTTAATAGGTGGCCAAGTGTTATAGTGCATTGGAATCGCAATTTTTGGTTTAATCATCTCCAAAGCTTTTAAAGCCTCTTTTAAACCCATAGTAAATGTAGAGCCGATTGGAATTAAAACAATATCTGGTCTATAAAGTTCTCCAACTAATTCAAAGTCTTTTGTTAACCCTGTATCACCCATATGATAAACCCTCAAACCATCTATTTCAGTTATAAAACCAGTAGGTTCTCCTAAATAAACAGTTTTACCTCCACTTTCAATTACTGAACTTGAATGCAAAGCATTGACCATTGTAATTTTCAAATTATTCAAATTAATAGTTCCACCAATATTCATTCCAAAACCCTCTGTTTTAGGGTTTAAAGATTTTAAAAAGTTAAACAATTCAAAAATAGCAATTACTTTAGCTCCTTTATTAATAAAATATTCTGCTTGCCCAATATGATCCCAATGTCCATGAGTAATTAATAAATAATTTGGGTTTAATTTTTTAAATTCCTCTACTAAATCTTTCTCTACTGCTAAAGGATTTTCAATAAAAGGGTCAAACATAAAAGAAGTGTTTTTTCCTTCAATGTAAAAGGCAGCATGTCCTAAGTATTTGATTTTAACCATTTCTTATA